>USFH01000151.1 GCA_900553925.1 uncultured Clostridium sp. | reverse complement strand
CTGTTCTACCGCCAGACTGATTACATTCCCATTGCAATACCAATCTGAACGGCTGAGTAACCGGAACGCGATCCGGCTCTGTCCCCGGAGCTCCTCCAGCATGCTGTCCTTATAATTCTCCATAATCTGTTCTACTGTATATTGTTCCGACAACTGATATCGCACAAAAAGCAGAACCTTCTTACCCGCACCGCCCATATGGTAAGCATACTGTGTCAGCAGTGCCTCCATGCGGACGATGAGATGATATGGGATCAGATGATCGCTCATAATCGTAATGATCATCTGTTTTCTGGTCTCATACGTCTTAATGCTTTCTACCTGCGTATCTGAAAAAAGGGCGTCAAGCTCAGCTCCGCCCTTGAACGCCGGGAAAACATTGCAAAATGTTTTACTATCCAAACGTGTTACCTCGCTTCCCAGTGATCCAATTCATATTTGAGTGCCCCAAGCAATTCTTCCTGCGGCATCTTCTTTATTATTTTTCCATGCTTCATCAGAAGACCTTCCCCATCACCGCCGGCGATTCCGAGATCCGCTTCCCGGGCCTCACCAGGACCATTCACCGCGCATCCCATCACGGCGACTTTGATTGACAGATGATCATAACCGGCAATCAGCTTCTCGACTTCGTTCGCAAGTCCGATCAGGTCAATCTTCGTCCTGCCACAGGTCGGACAGGATACAAGTTCGATTCCATCCTTCCGAAGTCCAAGCGTGCGGAGAATCAGCTTCGCCGATGTGATCTCCTCAACCGGATCTCCCGTCAGGGATACACGCATCGTATCGCCGATTCCCTGTCCCAGTATCATGCCAAGCCCGACTGCCGACTTGATATTGCCGCGATAGACCGTTCCCGCTTCCGTAATTCCCACATGCAGCGGATAGCTTGTCTGCTCCGCGATCAGCTCATGTGCTTTCACGCACATCATGACATCAGAGCTCTTGATGCTGATCACGAGATTATCATAGTCACATTCCTCAATCATACGCACCTTATCAAGTGCAGATTCTACGATGCCCTCTGCGGTCACACCACCGTATTTTTCAACGAGCGTTTTCTCCAGCGAACCGGAATTCACGCCCACACGGATTGGTATATTCCGTTCCTTTGCGACCTTCACAACCTTCTTCAGATTCTCCTCACCACCGATATTTCCCGGGTTGATGCGGATCTTATCTGCACCATACTCCATCGCCAGTATCGCCAGACGATAATCGAAATGAATGTCTGCCACGATTGGAATGTGAATCTGTTCCTTGATCTTGCCAAACGCCTTCGCTGCCGCCTCGGTATTTGCTGTCGAACGGATAATCTGACAGCCTGCCTTCTCCAGTTCGAGAATCTGTGCTACCGTTGCAGCCACATCGGATGTCTCTGTGTTCGTCATAGACTGAATCGCAATCGGATTACCGCCACCGATTACTACACCGCCGATATTGACCATCCGCGTTGTATCTCTGTGCGGAAGTTCTTTCTTCGTTCCATATCTCATTCGTCATTCCCCACCTTTTCATCAAACTACAAAATATCGTTTCATACTACAAAATATCATTCTTATCCAGAATGATCTAGAAAAATGCATTCTTAATATCATTAAAGAATACAACAACCATCAGAATCATCAAGAGTACAAATCCTATCGCATTCACAATCGCTTCCTTATCCTGCGGAATCTTCTTACGACGGATTCCTTCGATAAACAGGAACAACAGACGTCCTCCGTCTAGTGCCGGAATCGGAAGCAGATTCATAATTCCAAGGTTCACACTCAGAAGAATACACCAGTTCAGCAGATTCAAAAGGACATTGATCGTCGCTTCTTTCTTCGATGTACTGATATCCTTCGCTTCTTCTATGACGTCATTCATCGCACTTCCAACGCCGACCGGTCCCATGACATCACCATTCTTCACGCCTCCGGTCACAATCATGCGAAGACCGGTCACGGTTGCCTTCACCCAGTAGCGAAGCTCCAGACCTGCATACTTGATATCATTTCCGATTCCTGTCGATGCGACATAGCCACCCGCGACGCCGAGCTTATATTCTCCCTCGCTGTTCTTCTTCGGGGTAACAAGCACCGAGCTTTCGGTTCCATCTTCATGACGGATACCGAGTGTCACAGGCTTTGAAGTATCCTCCGCCTGCATATAAAGCAGAATCTCCCGGTAATTGTAGATGTTTTTGCCATTGATCTCCGTAACCGTATCGCCGACCTCGATTCCTGCATCTGCAGCTGCGGAATCAGAAGCGACATACGTCAGTTTCGCCGGATCGCACCCTGTGAAGTGAATCAGAATGATAGAGAACAAAAAAGCAAGAATGAAATTAAACACCGGTCCCGCAGCAATCACAAGGATACGCGCAAGCAGCGGTTTGTTGTTAAATGCATTCTCATCCTCACTCTCGCCATCTTCCCCCATCATCATGCAATACCCGCCGATCGGAAGCAGCCGCAGAGAGTATTTCGTCTCCTTCTTCTTGACAGAGAAAATCGCCGGTCCCATGCCAATGGAAAATTCCATAACCGCAATCTTATTCATCTTGGCTACAATAAAGTGTCCGAACTCATGAAAAAATACAATCACGCCAAACACAAGAATGATCAAAATAATGTTCATACAAACTCCTTTTTGTTTATGTAGTCGTATACCCATCTCTCCGTGTCAAGGATCTCCTCTAAGGTCGGATTCCCGATCACGGTATGTGCCTTCATACAAGCTTCGATTATATCATAGATTTGTAAAAATTTTATGTCCCCGTTCAAAAACATTGCGACTGCACATTCATTTGCGGCATTCAACACGGTTGGCATAGAGCCGCCTGTCTCAATAGCATTATATGCCAGATCCAGGCCCCGAAATGTCTCTCTATCTGGTTGTTCTGTGAGTATACCCGATATTTTTGAAAAATCAAGTCTATCTCCGGATAAATTTCTTCGCTCCGGATAATAAAGTGCATACTGGATCGGCAACCGCATATCTGCCGTTCCAAGCTGTGCCTTGATCGCGCCATCTTCGAACTCCACCATCGAATGGATAATACTCTGTGGCTGTACAACAACCTCGATATTCTCCGGCATCACATCGAACAGCCATCGTGCCTCTATTACCTCAAGTCCTTTGTTCACAAGTGTTGCGGAATCAATCGTGATCTTACGTCCCATCGACCAGTTCGGATGCTTCAGCGCATCCTCCACCGTGACGTATTCGAGTTCTTTTCTTGTCTTTCCGCGGAATGGTCCACCCGACGCCGTAATCAGCAGCTTGGCAATCTTGTTTTCCTGTTCCCCATGCAGACACTGGAAGATTGCCGAATGCTCGCTGTCCACCGGCAGGATACGCACATGGTATTCCTGTGCCAGTTGCATGATCAGATGTCCGGCAGTTACAAGTGTTTCCTTATTCGCAAGCGCAATATCCTTTCCTGCCTTGATTGCCTCAATCGTCGGACGGATTCCGATCATACCGACGATAGCAGTCACCACAAGCTCTGCTTTCTCACAGGTCGCAGTCTCTATCAGTCCGTCCATGCCATAGGTGATCTTACAGTTAAAATCAGACAAGGCAGCCGCTAATGCTTTTGCCTTGTCTTCGCTTTTCACACTTACAAGTTCCGGTCGAAACTCCCTTACCTGTTTCTCCAATAATTCAATATTATCCCCTGCTGCCAGCGCAGCAACACGTATATCCGCATTCGCACGTACAACATCCAGCGTCTGCGTTCCTATGGATCCGGTTGATCCAATAATCGCTATCGATCTCACATCGCGCCTCCTAAATTACCAATCATAATCTTAAAACAGTAATACACGATTGGTGCCGTAAATATAATGCTGTCAAACCGGTCCAGAATTCCACCATGTCCCGGAATCAGCTTTCCATAATCTTTAATATTGTTGTTTCTCTTAATCGCAGAAGCAGTCAGATCTCCGACCACAGCGAATCCCGCACCGATTGCACCTGCTGCCGCGAATATAAGCGGTGCATTTGCAAGATCATAGATCTTCGCTTCAAAGAAGATACCATACAGTCCGCCGACCAATGCAGAACCAAGGATTCCACCGAAGAGCCCCTCCACACTCTTCTTCGGGCTTAATTTCGGTGACATCTTATGCTTTCCAAACTTCACGCCAACACAATACGCGAACGTATCATTGATCCACGAGCAGATGTATACCATAACGACAAGCGCGCCGCCATATTTCAATTCCCGTACCTGATACAGGAACGAAAGCAACAGACTGACATAGAAGAATGCCAGAATCGCAGACATCGCATTCTTGTCTGTATAACGTGGATATGTAACCACGTAGACAAAAAGCACAAGCAATATATATCCGATCACAAGCGGAAGCAGATACTTCTGAAGGTCAAAAAACAGGAAACAGTAATATGCAATTGTCATCAGATAGGCAAGTACCGCCAACGCTGATTTCTCCTGCTTGTAGACGCGCATCAGTTCGAATACACCGCCCAGACTCAAGAGCATGACTGCAACTCCCGTCACATAACCGCCCAGATATAAAATTCCGATCGTGAGCAGTGTCAGTACCGCTCCACTTATAAATCGTGTCTTAAACATAGTTTATTTAACTCCACCAAATCTTCGTTCTCTGCCATTATAATATCGTACTGCTTCCTTCAGGGATTCCATATCAAAATCATAGTAAAATCCATCTTCAATGGATGGGCCAATGGTGCATTTTGCCTGAGGGTACAGTCTCTTGACTGCCTGAGCCAGTACATGGGATGCTGTGTGGCGGAAGGCTCTCTTTCCTTCTTCGCTGTCAAATGTCAGGATGTTCAGTTCATGTTCTCCGTCTACCACGGTTCTCAGATCCACTACTTTGCCATCCAGTTCTGCTGCACAGGCCACTCTTGCCAGACCTTCGCTGATATCTCTGGCAATGTCGATAACTGCCATGCTGTTTTCATACTCTTTGCTTGATCCATCTTTTAATGTGATTTTCATTTTTATATCCATTCCTTTCTGGTTGTTAACATTATGTTAACCAATATTTTTGAATAGTTACCTTTAGATTAACTTATTGGGTAACCGCTTCACTCTTCCTCTGTGAAAT
>USFH01000150.1 GCA_900553925.1 uncultured Clostridium sp. | reverse complement strand
CGGCTTTGGCATCTGTGGTGCCTGTCCCATCGGCGGTACCGGCATTCCCTGTGGCATCGGCTGTCCTCCCATCGGCGGCATTGGCTGTCCCATTGGCGGCATCGGCTGTCCTCCCATCGGCGGCATCGGCTGTCCTCCCATCGGTGGCATTGGCTGACCCTGTGGACGCATATTGTTCATCACGCCAACTCTATTCACTTTGATTTCTTTATTCGGGGTCTCCGGAATTGCTGATGTATCTTTCTTGATTCCTTCATCGCGTGTATAGAGAAGGTTCATCTTCTCCATCTCCACATCCACCAGCTCACGTAATTTCATATTGGAATAACGATCTTCATTGATCAATGTCAGAATTCTGGCTACATAATTATCTCTATCCGCCTCATCGAAGCGCATACGGGATACAATATTCCGGAAGAAATCCGGGATATCTGATTGTCCGAGCGGATCCTGCTTCACCGGTACCATTAGGCACTTTACCGCAAGACTCTCCGGATCTACATAAATATAATTGGTATCACGAACAAGATAACAGATCTGAACACCTGCAGCTCCTACCTCGAACGCACACAAAAGTCCTTTCAGGATTGCAAGTACATCTGCCTTCTTCAATGTCTGCTTCAGCATCATCTCCAAAGAATTATCCTTATGCACATAAGAAATAACACTTCGCTTGCCATCCTCATCCTTATACTGAAAAGGAACGATATTGCCGAGCGGAGCAACCTTGTCTGCAACTCTGTCATCATATACATCTGCCGTTCCAAGGCGATACTCCACCAATGTCATTCCATTCTGCTTTGTAACATTCAACTCTAACCCCTTCATTTGCTACCCTCCTATATAACTCCTATATAATATGCAACCAACCTTATATCCTGTCCGGACTCTGTTTAGCGGATCTTAAATGTGAATTCTTCATCGCCAAGCCGGACAATCGAATCGTGTGTCAGGATTTCTTCCACGCCATCCTCTACACGTTTGCCGTTCACATATGTATGATTTGTCGACTTGTTATCCTTGATATAGCATACGCCATCCTTCTGGATGATAAATGCATGCTGACGGCTGATTGCACCATTTCCGCCAACTGTATAATCGACACCTCTCGTTGCCTTTCCAATCTTGAACACTGCCTTGTTCAGCATGATACGTTCCTCTGTGCTGACACGGATCAGATATGGTAATGCCTTCGGTGCATTCACAGTTGCTGCGCTGACCGCGCCAACCGCATCCTTCACAAGCTCTGTCACAGATTTGTTCAGGATTGATGTACTCTTCGGCTTCTTGTCTTCGTCCGTCTTCTCGATGTTCATGTCATCGTAGATATCTTCGATCACAGGTACCTTAATATTCTCCGTCTGTCCGGTTGTGGCAGTCTCTTCCGCTTCCTTTGTCTCTGTTGCTTCTGCCTCTGCAGCTTCCGCTTCTGCTGCCTCAAGCTCAGCCTCCGTCTGCTGGATGATTGCTGCGCGGTTTACCTTAACTGTGTTCCGTTTTACAACCGGTGGCTTGCTGTCCAGGAAGTTATCAAGATCCTCCAATGTCTGGATATTCTTCTTCGGTGCCATAGAAGGCTTCGCCGATGGTACTTCACCAACCAGTTCCTTAATACGGTCCTTGATCAGATTGATATCGGACTCCTTCTTGCTTGTCTTAAGCTGAAGCTTCTCCCCGCTGTTTTCTTCTTTCTCTTCCGGCTTCACCTGCGACAGAATAGACGCTGTCTCCAGAGAGACCTTCGGTTGCTCCTCAACCGGAGCTTCTACCTTTACTGCAGGTTCTTCCACCTGTGGTACCCGCTCTGCTTCCGGTTCCTGTGCTTCAACCACCTCCGGTTCCGATGCTTCAACTGCTTCTGATTCCGACGCTTCAACCGCCTCCGGTTCCGGCGTTACTGCTTCTTCCTGTGCCTGCATACCTGCCGGGAGGATACTGTCAAGCTCCTCATCTGCCGGTGTATCGTTCTCTTCTTCTGCTTCCTCTTCCTCATCATCGCCGATCTCAGGGAGTGGTGTATCGTCCTCCGTCTGCAGGCTGTTCATGATGTCTCCGATATTCTCTGCAGGAGCCTCTTCCTCTGCACTTACAACCTCTACCCCATCTGCATCGATAGCACCAGCCTCCTCGAAGCTGATTCCTTCCTCTTCCATCAATGCCTCTGCAAGTCCGATCAATCCACGCAGGTTGAAGTTATCTCCATTGATATACGTAAGCAGCTTTCCGACATAGTCCAGGTCTTCTTCCACATCATACTTCATATTCGCAAGAAGCTGTCGGATAAAGCTCTTGAATTCAACAGAAAGCGCACCCTTGCTCTCGATTGGCAGGCACAAAAACTGTACCGTCTTCTTCTCCGCATCCACGTAGATGAATCCACGATTCAACAGCACGTAAGAAAGCGGGATTGCCTGTTCCTTCAGAGAAATCATCTCCTGTGCTACATTCCGAAGGATCAAAAGCACACTTTCACAATCATGTTCCTGCTGGATGTATGTCTCCAAAGACACCTTTCCTGTAATCGGATAGGTCAGATAATCATAGTCATCGTCTTCTTCGTAGATAATCTCAATCAATTCTTCCGGGGCGTTATCCTGACAATAATCCAAAACATCTTCGTCCAGCTCACAATCTTCTCCCATTGTGTAGGACAGATATTTCTCTTCGCCAATATTACGCGCTCTAAAATTAAACGTTCTCATATTGTTCCTCCTGCATTACATTATTCCGTTCCTGTATCGCCCGAAGTATCTTCTCCGGATGTATCTCCACTCTCTGTGGAGCTGCCTTCACCATCTGCCGGTACACCATTCGGTCCACCGATAATCTGTGTATCTATATGTTCTTCATACGTCTCTGTGAAGATATGTGTTCCTGCCTCTTCGTCACCAACGTGGTAGTACATATAGTTATGTTCTGCCGGGTAAAGCACTGCATCAATACACGCAATTCCCGGATTACAGATTGGTCCAACCGGAAGTCCGGTATTCTTATATGTGTTGTATGGAGAATCGAGTTCAAGATCCTCATACAGAACCTGACTCTGATCATACATACCATCCGTAAGCGGATACAAAACCGTCGGACACATCTGCAGCGGCATATCCGCCTTCAGACGGTTGTTGATAACGCCTGCGATGATCGGACGTTCCTCATCTACCTTCGCCTCACGCTCTACGATAGATGCCCGTGTCACGACTTCAAATGCACTGTATCCAAGCTCTGCCGCACGATCCTGCAGATCCTGCGTATAATAATTCTTAAATGTCTGAAGCATCCATGTCACAAGTGACTCCGCAGTTGTATTCTCGTAGATATCGTAAGTTGCCGGGAACAGGAATCCCTGTACTTTATATTCTACCTTCGCACCTGCCGGAACATCTGACAGATATTCAAAATCCGACTTCGTCACTGATTTGCACGCGTTCTCAAACTCTGTTGCCGAACAGATTCCCTGCTCCTCACAGCGTGCCGCAATCATCTCCACTGTAAATCCCTCCGGCACAACCAGCTGCTGGATCGGCTGATCTTCCTCATATACCGGGCTCATCGCCGCCATCATCTCAAGTGTTGTCATACCGGTATTCAATGTGTAAGTACCACCATGCAATTTGCCTCTGTACTCTGAATCCTGCAGACGCTTCGTGAATGCCCGCGGGTACTTGATCAGGCCTGCTTCTTTCAGAATACTTGCAATCTGCTTCACGGATGCACCTTCCGGAATCTCCACTGTCACATCCTGTCCCTGTGTCGACTCTGTCCCCTTATATTCCTCCATATAGTCATCATAGTACGAGTGTACCTGTTTGTATGTCAGATTGCCAAGTGCAAGGATCGCTACGACCAATATCACACCCTTGACAATTCGAATTACTGAATTTGCCACGGTTTTTACCTCTTCCTATTATTTTAGTTTACATAACATCTTAAAAAATTACATACTTGATGTAATTTTACAATGATGGTATTATACTAACATCTTTTATGAAAAAAAACAAGAAAGGATGATAATTTTGGAAAATCCAATTGTTACAATGACTATGGAATCCGGCGATGTTATGACATTTGAACTGTATCCGGATATCGCACCGAACACAGTAAAGAATTTTATCTCTCTGATTAAGAAGGGATTTTACGATGGATTGATCTTCCACCGTGTCATCAACGGTTTTATGATCCAGGGTGGCTGTCCGGACGGGAACGGTACCGGAGGTCCGGGATATTCGATCCGCGGAGAGTTCGCGCAGAATGGTTTTGCGAATGATCTGAAGCATGAACCGGGTGTCCTTTCTATGGCGCGTACCATGATGCCGAACTCCGCCGGTTCGCAGTTTTTCATCATGCACAAGAACAGTCCGCATCTCGACGGAAGCTATGCTGCTTTCGGCAAGATCGTGGATGGTCTGGATATCGTGAATAAGATTGCAGATGTTCCAACCGACTACATGGACCGTCCGCTTGAAGACCAGCGTATCAAGACCGTTACCGTCGACACGAAGGGTGTCGAGTATGACGAGCCGGAGAAGATGTAATCTTCTTAAACGGACGCACAGCGTACAAAATAGAAATCCCCTGCAGACACGCTCTGCGGGGGATTTTTCTCTACATTTCTTGCATTTTCTTGAGGAATGCCTTGGCACGGTCAGTCTTCGGGTTGTCGATGACATCCTCCGGCTTTCCTTCCTCGACGATCACGCCGCCATCCATGAAGATTACGCGGTCGGATACGCTCCGGGCGAAACTGATCTCATGGGTTACGATCACCATCGTCATCTTCTCTGCGGCAAGCTCCTTCAACACCTTTAAGATCTCGGCTGTCAGCTCCGGATCGAGCGCCGATGTCGGCTCATCGAAGAAGAGCATCTTCGGCTTTAACGCAAGCGCACGGGCAATCGCCACACGCTGCTGCTGTCCGCCGGATAACTGATATGGATAATAGTCCCCCTTATCTTCTAAATTCATCTTGCGAAGCAGCTCCTTCGCCTCGGCATATACCTCGTCCTTGTCACGCTTCTGCACATGGATCGGTGCATCTGCGATATTCTTCAAAACCGAATAATGCGGAAACAGATTAAAATTCTGGAACACAAGTCCGTAGTAGCTCTGGAT
>USFH01000149.1 GCA_900553925.1 uncultured Clostridium sp. | reverse complement strand
ACATCCGCAAGCTTCCGGCTGCGGATCCTGCCACGGGTATACGGGATAATACAATAAGTACAGAAATTATTGCATCCATCCTGTACCTTCACATAGGCACGGCAGCGCTCATTCGGCTTCACGAGCGTCATCTCTTCATATTCATTCGTGTGATTGATGTCAATCACAGCCTCACACAGTGAAGTATCCTCATAGTACTCACTTAAGATCCGCGCTACATCCTTCTTGCAGTTGTTGCCGATCAGAATATCAATCCCAAGATCCTTCGCAAGCTCCGTCTCCGCTGCCTGCACATAGCACCCTGCCGCCACGATTACCGCCTCCGGATTCTTCTTTTTGGCACGGTGCAGCATCTGTCTCGACTTCCGCTCCGCCATATTCGTAACCGAACATGTATTTACGATATAGATATCCGCATATTGTGAGAATGGCACAATCTCACAGCCGTTTTTCTTCAGAATGTCTATCATGCTGTCCGATTCATATTGATTCACCTTGCACCCAAGTGTGCAGACTGCTACTTTCTTATTCAAAATATTCACATACATTTTACGCAAAATTCTCCTGCTGATTCTTGACTTTTAACCTGTAAACTCTTATTATAGTATCATAGATAAAAAAAGAGCGAAAGATATATTTTTGATATTATTTTTCGGTATCAATATACAAGGAGGTTTCTATATATGTTAAAGGCACGAATTTCTCTTAATTCCATTGATAAGGTAAAAAGCTTTGTAAATGATATCAGCGGTTTCAATGCTGAATTCGACCTTGTATCCGGCAGATATGTGATTGATGCAAAGTCTATCATGGGTATCTTCAGTCTGGATATTTCGAAGCCGATTGATCTGATCGTCCATACAGATGCAGACGACGAAGACATCCTGGCAGCATTAAAGCCATATCTTGCTGAGTAATCTAATCAGAAATTATTTGTTATTTCAATAAAAATCAGCCGGAACATCCGATATGCTCCGGCTGATTTTTTTATCTAGTTTTCATCCGTCAGGTACTGGATCATACCAGGGCCTAACGCATCGGTCGGTCTTGCCAAAAATCCATGTTTTTCATAGAATGGCTCTCTGCCCTTGGCACACATCAGACAAAGCATCATCGTGCTTCCCTCTTCCCGCAGGGATTCCACATAAGCCATAAGCTTCTGTATGATCTGTGAACCGATTCCCTGCGTCTGTACCTGTGGTACAACGATCAGATCCTGAATATAGCACACGACTGCGCCATCCCCGACGACACGTCCCATACCGATAACCTGACCATCCGCATCGACAGCCTTTACCTTATACAGACAATTGGCAAGCGCATGTGCGGCCTGTTTGTCTGTCAGTTTCTTCCATCCAACCTTCTCACGGAGCGTCAGATACTCTTCGAGAGAGATATCATTTTCAATGAGTGTTACCATGTTTTAAGCCCTTCTTCTACCGTCATACATACACTACATACGCATCGGGATTCCCCGTTCCGACAAATATGCCTTCAGATCCATAATTTCGAGTTCTTTATAATGGAACAACGATGCCGCAAGTGCTGCATCCGCCTTTCCTTCGGTCAGTGCATCGTAGAAATGCTCCTTCGTTCCTGCACCGCCCGATGCAATTACCGGCACCGATACATTCTCCGCGATCAGTCTTGTCAGCTCCACATCATAGCCAGCCTTCGTACCATCGCAATCCATACTCGTAAGCAGGATTTCACCGGCTCCCATCTTGTCTGCCTGCATCGCCCATTCGATCGCATCGAGTCCGGTGTCGATACGTCCGCCATTCTTATATACATTCCAGCCGCTGCCATCTTCTCTTCTTCTTGCATCAATCGCAACAACCACGCACTGGCTTCCGAATTTATCTGCCGCATCACTAATCAGGCGCGGCGTATTGATGGCAGAGGAATTGATACTGATCTTATCCGCACCCTCGCGCAAAATTGCCTTGAAATCATCAACCGTACGGATACCGCCACCAACAGTAAATGGAATAAATACCGTCTCGGCTACCTTCCGCACCATGTCGATCACAATATTTCTCGAATCCGAAGATGCTGTAATATCCAGAAATACAAGCTCATCGGCACCCGCCTTATCATACGCAGCTCCGACAGCAACCGGATCGCCCGCGTCCTTCAGATTCACAAAATTAATACCCTTTACAACCCTGCCGTTATTCACATCCAGACAAGGAATAATTCTCTTTGTATGCATAAGTCTGCCTCCCTCGTCTCTTATAAATGTATAAAGTTATCCAATATCTTAAGTCCTACCGTTGAACTCTTCTCCGGATGGAACTGGCACGCAAATACATTTCCACGCTCTACGGAAGCATGGATGTCAACTACATAGTTTGTCTTCGCCGCTACATCTGCCTCATCCTTCGATTTCAGATAATACGAATGCACAAAATATACATAAGGATTGCCTTCAATCCCGGCAAATAATTTTGCACCCGGTGTGATGTCAAGCGAATTCCAGCCAATCTGCGGCACCTTCATATCCGGCGCGTCCGGAATCCGGAGGATCTCTCCGTCTAAGATGCCAAGTCCGGTTGCTCCCGGGCTTTCCTCACTCGTCTTATACAGAAGCTGTAATCCAAGACAGATTCCAAGAAACGGAGTCTTCTTATCCACCACATCATAGATGACCTGATCGAGCTTATATTCCCGGATCTTGTTCATCGCATCACCAAAGCTTCCCACACCCGGCAGGATTACCTTGTCACTTGCGAGAATCACATCTCTGTCGCGTGTAATCACCGCTTTTTCTCCGAGGAAATTCACTGCTTTTTCCACACTCTTAATATTGCCTGCATCGTAATCTAAAATTGCTATCATTATCTAAAGTCCTTTCAACGATCCTACTTTCCATGTGCGTCCGTCGGCGTCTCTGTCTGAGCAATCTTCTCGCTTAACTCTAACAGTGTTTTCGAATACGCCTGCCCGTCCATCGCAAGGATCTGATATGCCGTATCCTCCGTGATGCCATATGTATTCCACAGCGCATTCAGTATCTTCTCCCGGCAGGAATCAATATCCTTCACGATATCAAGCTCCACCGCCTCCGCATAATGCTCATCATACTTCTCGAGTCCGCGGAGCAGCGCATCCAATGCCTTATCCATACGTCCAAGCGTCCGGTTATTCTCATACGATTCATACAGGCGTTCCACATACATAACTGTGTAGATCCGGTCCTTCAGGTTCTGGTCTTTCTCTTTCACCTCGACACCGGACACCTCATCATATGCGAGCCGGTACCGCTGCCGTTCGAAATAATTCGTCGCTTTCTTGATCACCTGGGAATAGCTGAAATTATTCGTTCCGAGCACGACCAGCCCTGCCAACGCAAAAAACAACACGAATACAACAATTACAACCGGTGTCGACACTTTCTTCTCGCCCTTTTCCGCCTCGGCTTCAGCCGCATACATCTCATCCCGCTGTCGCTTCTTGTCGGCACGTGCTTCCTTTTTCTTCTTGTCCGAATCCTGCTTTGCCGCGAGCATCTCCTGTTTCGCCGCGTTCCGCGCTTCCTTCTTCGCTTCCGCCTCGACCTTTTTCTTTTGCTTTTCCTCGGTCTTTTTCGCCTTCTTCTCCTTAAAGAACGCTTCCTCTTCGATATCATCCTCATCCGGTGCGCCGAACAGAATCTCCGAGATTGTTTTCTTTGTATGCTCCTTCTCCGGTACGCTGTCCGAAGTGGTGTTCGCCTTCTTTGTCTTGCGTCGTTTCTGCTTCTTCACCGGTGTCTCCGGTTTCTGGCTGATATCTTCAATATCTGCCAGATCTCCACTCATCAGGCTCTCCTCCATCGACGACTGCAGCAGAGCGTCCAGGCTATCCTCTCCCGCTGTATACGGGCTCTTCTGATTCTCCTCGTCCTTCAATGTCTGATTCTTCATATCCGGGTAATCCGACATCAGATCCGACATGTCCGGTTCATCCGGTTTCGCAGACTTCGGATCAGGATTTTGGGATTCCGTCACCTGATGGAACAACGCATCATCAAATACACCTTCCGGAAGTGCTGTATCCTCTTCCATCTGATGATCAGCCTCGCCGAACACGTCATCCAAACTATCATCCGATTCTGTTTTCACTTCTGTCTGCGGTTTTTCCTTTACCTGTTCCTCACTAGCCTTCTCAATCAGTGCATCGAGATTCACATCATCATCTTCTGGTTTTTTCTTCTGAATGACCGGATTCGCAGATGCATCCAGATTTGTAATGTCCACATCATCAAAATCAATGTCATCGAAATCCATATCTCCGAGATCAACGCTATCCAGATTATCTAATTCCTCCAACGAAATATCATCCATATCCCCTGATGCAAGAGAGACACCGGAATCCTCATCAATATTCTGATTCAATTCATCATCATCCGTGGATGAAAGCTCATCCAACAGACTGTCTAGATTATTCTCGTCCAATTTTTTCCTCCATATGTGATAGATTCACAATTAAAAATATCATATCACATTCAGAAAACATACACAAGTAAAAAGGCACTGTACCGTGAAAGTACAATGCCCCTTTTTCGTCTAATTCCAATCATCAAAATCATCAAAATCATCGTAATCGTCGTACGCACCATTTGCATAATTCTTCGTATAATTAATATTAGAAGAACGCTTCTGTCTCGGCTGCGGCCGGTTTGACTCGCGTTTTTTATTGTTTTGTTTCTTCTTTACTGACTTCTGTTCCTTCTCAAGGCGCATCTGCACCTTGTTCTTGTCAGGAATTGATACAGTCGGTTTATTCTCCTTCGGACGGGACGGCTTACTTCTTCTTCCTCTATCTTCTTCATCCTCATCCTTCTTCGGAAACTTAGGAGATGCTCCGTAGTTTCGGTTTGGTCGTTCGTTACGCGATGGTCTGTCCCCATATGGCTTATCTCCGTAAGACCTCTCTGATCTCTCTCCATAAGATCTTTCTGATCTTTCTCCTCGGTTTCTGTCTCCATATGGCTTGTCTGTGCGTGTCTTATCTCCATATGGGCGACTCGCACGAGGCGGTCTCTCGCCATTTCCCTGTCTGTCTCCGCGGGATGCCTGTCTGTCAGATGAAGGCTTAAACCTTGTTCCTCCACCCGGTCTCTTCTCCCGGTCAAAATACTTACCTTGTCCTCTGTTCA
>USFH01000148.1 GCA_900553925.1 uncultured Clostridium sp. | reverse complement strand
GACAACTTCTTCCTCTGGCTTTTCTTCTTCCGGAGCACCCTGCGGGGAGAGCTCACTTCTGTTCTGAACAACGGTATTGTAGCAGCTTGTCAGGGATTCTACAAAGCTGTTGTATTTCTCTCCTGCATCGTTTAATGCAGTCGTCATAATATTACTTAAGTTGGCAAGCATATCATCGGTATATCCGATGGCACCGAGACGGATGCTGTTGGCATCGTTGGTTGCAGCATCCAGGATTTCCTGTGCCTGCTGGTTTGCATTGTTGACGGTCTCATTTGCCTGTGCGTATGCTGACTGCATCACTTCACTCTGCTCTACCATCTCTCTTGCCTTTGCCTGTGCCTCTGCAATGATGGCATCTGCCTTGTTCTGTGCATCTGCCAAAATGGCTTCCTTATTGCTGATGATCTTCTGGTAACGCTTGATCTCATCTGGTGTTTTCAGACGAAGCTCACGGAGAAGCTCTTCGATCACGTCCACCTTCTCTTCTTCTTCCGCAATGAAGTTATATTCGAGTGCAATTTCTGCCGCCTCATCAAACGAGAGATCCGAATTCACGTTATACATCTTGCCGGCCATGAACATCTTCTTGATCAGCTGTGCAACCGGAACTTTGATCTTGCTGGCAAGTTCGCCGACTGTGAGAACTTCCGGAAGCTGTATTGTCTTGATCACTGGTTCTACCGGTTCCTGTTTTTTCGGTGCAGGCTGATGATTACGGCTATTGTTATTGTTGTTACGATTGTTGTTAAAACGGTTGTTGTTATTATTGCTGTTATTGTTATTATTCCGTGTGTTACGGTTGTTGCTTACAGCATTTCTGAAGTTTGTACCACGGCTTTCCTGCTTCACACCGTTTTTACTGTTATTGTTCTGGTTGTTTCCGTTTGCAGGCTTATTTGCATTGCCTTTTCCCTGATTATTCTGGTTATTATTCGGCTTGCCGTTGTTCTTACCCTGATTATTGCCACCGTTATTTTTGTTATTATTGTTGTTACGGTTTGCATTATTCTGGTTGTTCTGATTATTATTCTGGTTGTTCTGATTATTATTCTGGTTGTTCTGATTATTATTCTGGTTATTGTTATTCTTCTTATTCTGGTTATTACTCTGGTTACCGGTATTCACGTTATTTGACTGTTCTTTTTTCTTATCCTGCTTGGAAGCTTCCGGCTGTCTTGATGCCTCTTTTTTCTTAGGAGCATCTTTCTTTTCTTCTGTTCTCTTTGGCTCTGCGGTTTTTGGCTGTTCCATCTTCTGATCCTTGTTTGATCCAGCATCCTTCGCCGCACCCAGGGATGCACGCACAAACACCATCATCGAATCGTCAATGTTGCTCATCGCCTTTAGCCCTTCTTTTTTACTACTCAATATATCAATTATCTGACTGCTTTCTACTTTTTTCCCAAGTTCAGCTGTCAACTGTTTTGCAAATTCGTGTACTCTCATGGGTTACACCTCCATTCTTAAACTAATCCAACTTGCCAGAAATCTGTTTTGCCAGACCTTGATCTGTAACTGCAAGTACTGTCCGTTCCTGTCTGCCAATCTGGTTGCCCAACGTTGTACTGTCAAACGCAATTACATATGGAATATCATAATATTTACATTTATCTGTAAATTTCTTCTGTGTATTTGCAGATGCATTCTCAGCAATGATAACAAAGCAGGCATTTCCCTCCTGAATTGCCTTTTCTGTTAAGAAGCCTCCGCTTTGTACCTTTCCCGCCTTCGCGGCAATGGAAAGCATAGATAACGCGCGATTATGATTTGGTACCAATTATTTCATCTCCTCTGCAATTGCCTGATAGATATCTTCCGGAATCTCTGTCTTCAAAGAACGGCTTAATGCCTTGGATTTAACCGCTTTATCAAGACAGCTTTGATTCAGGCAGATGTACGCACCTCTGCCATTTTTTCTTCCGGTTTTATCAAGACATATCTCATCTTCCGGTGTTTTAATTATTCTGACCAGTTCTGTCTTTGGTTTCATCTCACGACAGCCTACACACTGTCTGAGTGGTATCTGTTTTGCCAAGTTATCTACTCCTCGTAATTATCATCATAATCATCGTCATAATCATCGATCATCATTCCAAGATCTCTCGCCTGCGACTCACTCTTAATATCAATCTTATATCCTGTCAGCTTAGCGGCTAAGCTTGCATTCTGGCCTTCCTTACCGATTGCAAGAGAAAGCTGGTCATCCGGGACAACAACTCTGGCACATTTTTTCTGCTTTCCGTCCTGTTCCTCTGTATATGCCTGCACCCAGATAACATCAGATGGACTTAATGCGTTCTTGATATATACCTCCGGATCCTCATTCCATGCGATTACATCAATCTTTTCACCCTTCAGGTCATCTACGATTGTATTGACTCTGGCACCAGCCATACCGACACACGCACCGACCGGATCTACATTTGGATCATTGGAGCGTACAGCCAGCTTTGAACGGGAGCCTGCATCACGTGAGATACCCATGATTTCTACCACACCGTTCTGAATCTCTTCGATTTCATTCTCGAACAGACGCTTCACAAGCTCCGGATGTGTACGGGATACATGGATATTGATTCCTCCACTGTTCTTCTTATCCTTTCCATCCTTGCGCTTTCCATCTTTCTTCTCCGGTTTTTTAACCTCTACAACATACAGCTTAATACGGTCTCCAACCTTGTAATGTTCGCCTCTTACTTGCTCATTTTCCTTCAGGCGTGTCTCTGTTCTGTCATCCAGATTGATATAAATCGTATTGTCCACGATTCTCTGGACAACACCGTTCACAATATCATGTTCCTTACATGCATATTTCTCATAGATTGCATCCCGCTCACCCTCTTTGATCTGCTGGATGATAATGCTTCTTGCCTTTTGTGCTGCAATACGTCCAAACTCCATGGACTCCAGTGGATATTCCACGAAATCACCAAGCTCATATTTGCTGTTCATTGCCTTTGCTTCGGATAGAGAAATCTGCATAACATCATTCTCAACTTCTTCCACAACTTCCTTCTTACGGATAACAGTAATTGCACCTGATTCACGATCCATATGTGCTTCTACGATTACTTCTTTTCCATAATCCCGTTCGCAGGCTGCAACCAGGGAACGTTCAATCGCTTCCATCACAAGTTCCTTGCTGACATTTTTCTCTCGCTCTAATTGATCTAATGCATCAATAATTTCTGACATTTTTTTATCCTCCTCTTTTCTGGTGTTGCCCCTCACATCCGTTCGGTGGCAGTTTGCCGGCCGTATCCTGCATATGTGCTTCTCACATATGCGGCCTGCTATTCAAATGCCAATCTTATCATAGAAATATCGTTTCTTGAAAATTCTTCCGGTTCTTCTTTTCCGTCTTTTTGCAGTGTCAGAGTTGAATCTCCATAACCGACAAGCATTGCTTCAAACTCCTTACATCCGTCCACTGCCCGGTAGAGCTTCACTTCTACTTTTTTCCCAAGATTTCTCTTAAAATCCTTTTCTTTTTTCAGTGGTCTTGTAAGTCCTGGCGAACTAACCTCCAGAATGTACGGATCCGTCATGCGGTCTGCAGCATCCAGTTTTTCTTCCAGGCTCCGACTGATCAATACGCAGTCATCTATATTGATACCGCCTTCCTTATCCGCATACACACGCAGATAATAATCGGAACCTTCCTTTACATACTCTACATCTACAAGTTCAAACCCATTTTCTTCGATAATCGGTGTCACAAGTTCCGTACAGTGTTGTTCAATTTCCTGTTTTTTCAAGTCTGCCACCTTTCCGACTTTACGTCTTACCAAAAACAAAGAGTGGGTTTTTCAACCCACTCCACGTCGCTATTATTCAAGTCTTATATATTATAACACGTTTTTCTTAATTTGCAAGGGAATTTACGCCTTTTTTATTACTTTTATCTGTATGGCGCTAATAAAAGTCCCATTCCCAGCCAAATTACCATTTTTGCTCCATCCGGACCATCCATTTCCAATCTGATATACACGGTATGCAATATCATACTCTTCCTTCACAGTTCCTTCAAGCCAAATTTCAATGCCTGTTACCGCATCCGGTTTCTCCGGGTGATCCTTCTTTACCTCATACGACACTTTTCCATCTGTGATATAGCCGCCAAGTGCAATCCTTACCGCCTGGATCTGTCCCTGCATAGTCGTTACTCCCGATACAACACCATCTGTTTTCGGTGACTGCCAGCCACAGGTATCGAGCCTGGATGCATACACAATGTATGCATTCGTTTTATTCATATCCTGTGGAGCAGACTGTGCAAGAAATGTATGTACCGCCACAAGCTCCTCCTGTGCTTCCGGTTCGTTCAGATATGCATACCGGAATAACCCGAAACCTTCATAGCCTGTTTCGTAAGCAAACGCAAGCTGACTCGCCAGATTGTTACTTTTTTCCGACCAGTCAGGCTCCTGTTCGGAGACTTCCCCTGCACGGTATAGTGCCATTCCCAGATATAGCTGTACATCGTTTTGCCGCAGATCTTCCCACGCCAGACACCGGTCATGAAACATCGTCACATATTCACCATTTTCCTTGTAGCGGTCAGTCCAGTAAATCTGCGGCATTATATAATCCACATATCCATCCTCGCTAAGCCAGGTATCGATATCTGCACCTTGTGACCTTGCATAATCCGGATTGCCCGCCGGACTGATCCCGAATGTAAATGCATGGCCTTGTTTTCTGGCGAATTGATAAACTTCCCGTACAAGTATATTTACATTTTCTTTCTTTTGCTGTTCAGGAAGTGTCGGCTGCATGCCATCGACATAAAAATAATCATCGAAATGAATTCCGTCCACCGGATATTTTACGACAAGCTCTTCCAGACTGTCCATAATCAGTCTGCGGGCAGTCTCTGATGCCGGATCCAGCGACATACAGGTTCCGTTTGCTCCTGTGTAGCATAAAATCATGGACTGATACCGGTTGTAATAATCCGTCTGCATAAAATGTTCTGTTGTTTCATCTCCGATTGATATACGGTAAGGATTGATCCACGCCTCAAACCGCAGTCCTTTTTCGTGTGCAATATCAACAAGCAGCTTATACGGATCATAGGTCAGCACCTTCCGTTGCGCTGATATATATTCGGAATACGGAAAATATTCCGATTCATAAAAAGCATCCCCCATAG
>USFH01000147.1 GCA_900553925.1 uncultured Clostridium sp. | reverse complement strand
GTCTGCCGGAATGGACAGGAGATCGTTCTGACACCGAAGGAGTTTACATTGTTAGAACTTCTTGTTCGTAATAAAAATATGACATTGTTCCGAGACAAAATCTATGAACTGGTATGGGAAAACGACAGTTACGGGGATACGAGGACATTGGATCTTCATGTACAGCGTCTGCGGAAGAAATTGGGATTGACAGAGAAGTTAAAGACAATATACAAGGTTGGATATCGATTAGAAGATTAAACAGTCAGGGGATATTTGGTGAAGTTTCGATATAAAGTCGTAATGATTAATATTATATTGCTCTCGCTCGGGATTGGTGTCGTGGGCTTTTTTATGATACGCAAAAATTTCCAACTGGCTCTGGATACACAGATAAGGACGGCAATTGAGGAGAACAATCTGCTGCAGTCTGCGATAGAATATCGTCTACTGGATGTGGTGAATGCAACGCCATCGAAACTGATTTCCCAGATGCGGGATATGAGTGTGGATGTAGCTGGGAAAATGGGCGGAAATAACGATGGCGTTTTTGTGATATACGATGGAACGGAGGTTGTACATTCCACGAGGGATAAGCTGCTCACCTGTTCGGACGAGCTGTGGAGTACGGCAGTTGTAGGACAGAAGCAATACATATTGGAAAGACAGCAGGGGGGATATTATCTTTTTGTCAGTTCAACGAGCCTTGTCCAGAACAAATCCATGAATATTATCAATGCCAGAGACATTACGGAGACATATCGGATTGTTGAACAACAGCGAGAGTATTTTGTGCTTTTGCTGTTTGTTGTCGTGCTGGGGTGTACGGCGGCAATGTTTGTAGCTGCAACACTTCTTACCGGACCGTTGGAGAAATTAAATCAGGCATCGGAGAAGTTTGGACAGGGGGACTATGAAAGCCGGGTGTACATTAAAAGTCAGGATGAAGTGGGAACCTTGGCGGAGACATATAATCAGATGGCAGATGCCGTCTGTGAACATATGGATGAGCTTCATGGGATGGTTACAAGGCAGGAACAGTTTGTGGCGGATTTTACACATGAGGTGAAGACACCAATGACAACGATCATCGGATATGCGGACATGCTGCGATCCAAAGAACTTGCAAGGGAAAATCAGGTGCTTGCAGCGTCGTATATATTTCATGAAGGGAAAAGACTGGAAGCTATGTCGATGAAGTTGTTTGATTATATTTATGCAAAACATCGGAAGATAGAATATCAGCCGATTTCGGTTTCGCATCTTATGCGGGAAGTAGCGGAAAGTGTAACACCTATATTAAAGAGAAAAAAACAGAAGCTGGTATGCGAGATAACGGATGCATGGATAAAAGGGGATGAGCAGCTCTTAAAGTCTGTGTTTATCAATATCATTGACAATGCAAGAAAGGCGTCCGAAGACGGAAGCAAGATCCGTTTTGTGGCGGAAAAGATAACGGAGGGTGTTCGGATTTTAGTGCAGGATTTTGGAGTTGGAATTTCAGAGGAACATTTAAAACGCATCTGTGATGAATTCTATATGGTGGACAAATCGCGGTCAAGGCAGGAAGGCGGTGCCGGACTCGGACTTGCACTTGCTGCATCTATTATAGAAAGTCATGGGGAAAAACTGGAGATTGAAAGTACCGTTGGGTATGGAACAACAATGTGGGTGGTATTTCATGAGAAAAATCTTTCGGAACAATAAAATAAAGATATGCCTGATTTTATTTTTCTGCGTAGCGGTTATACTTGCCAGTGTGCTGGTGCCCAAATATCTGCTTGCACGAACACTTTTTGAGCAGATGGATCAGGTTGTGGTAGCACCGGAGGAATATTATGTAGAAGCAGGTGAAATGATGGCACGCAGTGCATCTTCAAATCTGTCATCGGTAGACCGGATCAAGCTCATTGCAGGTACATGGGAAAGTGAAATGCAAAAATGTGAGAATACAGATGGCTTTTTAAACGAAGTCGAGGCGGTTGAACTTGCGAAGGAACAGATGGAATATTATTATCAGGCGGGTGTGTTTCCATATTCCATGCAGATTAAATATGACAATATGTTTTCCTATGAAACGGAACTTTATTGCTATACAGATAGCAGTTTCCATACGTATTCTGCATATTTGTGGAAGATCACATTTACAAAATATGATGACAGTGTGGAATGTGTTACCTATATGACGGAGAGTGGTACGATTCTGCTTTTCTGGACGGATGGGGAATATTCGCCGGAAATAACAATGAAGCAATGCTATGATAATCTGGATATGAAAAATGTATTTGGAGATAATCGGTTCTATCAGGTGACAATTGGGGAATACATGCCTGCGACTGCAGTTGAGATACCATATCCGATGGAGGACGAACTGACTGGTGAAGCTATAGCAAAATCATTTTCAACAGTAAAACCACTGACTGAGATTGTAAGTGGTGCAGTTGTTCGAGTTAAAATATCAGGGGAATCCATCAAATTTCAGGCGCTGCAATATAAAACAAAGGATGGGGCCGGAATTGTATTTATGCCGTTGGGTACAGGGAACAACACTACAGAGAATAAATAATAAAATAATAACTTGAATAGGGGGAGTTTAGATACAAAACAGATACATTCCTGTGCTACACTTAGGTTATAAAACCAAAGGGAGGAAATTGATATGAAACGATGGGAAAAAGTGTTATGCATTGGAATGTCTGTTTTGTGTCTGGCTGGATGTGCAAAGAACCGGGACGATGATCTGTCGAAGGATTATCAGAAGAATAATTTGGCGGTGGATTCATCCGCAGATGGAAACAGCATTTCGGGGCATTTGGAGTATGAACTGGTAAGTGAACCGGAAATCACATTTACGGTGGATGTGGATGTGGCAGGCGGAGACAGGCTGGCAGACAGTTATTGCTATGGAGCAAAGCCTGTGGAGTTTGATGAGATGTATGTGAAGGAACATGTCTATGCAGCATTTGACGAGGGAACTGTACAGTCTGTAAAACCAAGGGAAGTGTGCAGTGAACAGGAATTGAAAGACAGACAGATGGAGCTTAGACAGAGGCAGCAGGAACTGCAGGTACAGACAGACCTAGAAGAAGATACGATGAATGCGATAATGGAGAAAGGTCTGCAGGCAGATCTTGAAAGCGTGGAAAATTATCTGGAACAGCCGTCCAAGGAGACTTTTGTTGCAGGAACGGGGGATACAATCTATACGATGACATTTCCGGATAAGTCGGCTGCCAGCTTTGCGAGAGCGGACGGAGAAATTGCGGGTGTACCATATGTATATGAAATGTATTATTACGACAGCGAAAAAAGTGAGGTTTCTTCCAATGTCAGATATTTGAGGTATGATATGTATTCGCCGATGTATGCATCTGGCATCTATGTACGTACAAAAACAGATGCGGATGAAGTAAAAGGGCTTGTTTTGGAAGACGCAGAGTCCAGGGCATATGACTTTCTTGTGAATATTGGGTATGCGGATTTTTCCTGCTATGAAGTTGGAATTGGAGCAAAATTAGAAGAAGATACGGATAGTACATCTATGCAGTCAGACATGGTGGATCGATGGTACTGCTTTTCTTATACGCGTGTAAAGGATGGAATTCCGTTTGCTGCATCGGCAGGTGCGTGGGATCTTCGGTTTGGTGTGGAGGAGGAATTGTCGGCACCACTTGAGTCAATTCTGGTTGCTGTAGATGAATATGGCGTTGCTGTAGTGAACATGCAGGGAATATTTTACAATGTGGAGGAGAAGGGTACAAAAATAGAATCATATCTTTCTTTGGAACAGATTGATGCGGCTGCACAGAAATACATGCAGAATTTTGAAAAAACAGATTTCTATGCGAATGTTAAAAAAATAACGGTGGATCAGGTGAAATTAAATTATGTTTATGTACATTATACAGACGGAAACTATAATGTGATTCCGGTGTGGGCGTATTATGGATATCCCGGGGAGGATAGAGAACGATTTCTGTTTGGGGTCAGTGCGGTGGATGGCCAGATCATAGAAGGACAGTATCTGATATATATGTATCCAAACTTTGTATTGTGATGCCTATAAGGTAAATATCAGATTCTATTGGAGAGTGCGTTGCACTCTCCTTTTTTTTATGGTAAAATTTCAGTGGTTTAGTTTGGAAAAACGAGTAAAATATAAAATAAACGAAAAAAAGATGGAAGGTGAGCGTATGCGTCTTCATTTTACGAAGATGGAAGGACTTGGCAATGACTATGTCTATGTCAACTGCTTCAAAGAAAAGGTAGAACATCCGTCGGAGCTTGCGGTACGGGTATCAGACCGGCATTTTGGAATCGGTTCGGATGGACTGATACTGATTAAACCGTCAGAAGTGGCGGATTTCAAGATGGATATGTACAATGCGGACGGCACACAGAGCGAGATGTGCGGAAATGGCATCCGCTGTGTCGGAAAGTATGTGTATGATTATGGATTGACCGATAAGACGTCTGTGTCGATCGAGACATTGGCAGGTATCAAATACCTGGAGTTTACACTTGGCGATGAGGAAAAAAACGGACGCAAGACAGTAAAGCTTGTGCGTGTCAATATGGGTGCACCGATTCTTACTCCGGAGGAGGTTCCGGTGAAGCTTCCGGATGCAGGGGAACTTGTGAAAGATTATCCAATCACGGTAGCAGGAAAGGAATATCGCATTACCTGTGTATCTATGGGCAATCCACATTGCGTATGTTTCGTGGATGATGTCGAGAACTTCCCGTTAGAGGAAGTGGGACCGCTGTTTGAGAAGAATCCAATCTTCCCAAACCGTGTCAATGCAGAGTTTGTTGAGTTGGTCAGCCCGACGTATGCGAAGATGCGTGTGTGGGAGCGTGGTTCAGGCGAGACACTTGCCTGTGGAACCGGAGCCTGCGCAACTGCCGTGGCAGCAGTGCTGAACGGACATTGTCATGGAGAGATCCTGATCCATCTGCTGGGAGGAGATTTAAAGATCGAATGGGACAAAGAGACAAACCATGTATTTATGACAGGTCCGGCAGCCATTTCCTTCGAGGGAGAGATCAATCTGTAGAATATTTAAATACTAATCAAACAAGAAAAGAGGAGAAGATTATGTTTCAAGTAAATGACAATTTTCAGAAGTTACCGGGAAGCTATTTATTCTCGGATATAGCGAAAAAGGTAAATACTTTCAGGATAACACATCCCAAG
>USFH01000146.1 GCA_900553925.1 uncultured Clostridium sp. | reverse complement strand
TTCCAACGAAGGCGATCATGCCGTGGTACGGGGAAGAAACTTCAATGAATATTCCAAGGTGTATGATGGCGAGGATCAATTAGAAACGCTCTATATTGATCGAAATACATTGATGGTACAGGACCAGACATTAAGCGATGGAGCCTTAATCACAGTCAAACAGGTGGATGACTCGGGACATGTTTTAAGCTCATCTTCGGACTATACATTTCATTGAGGTACAGATACACGGATTTAATGACAAAATTAACAACAATTTGGATTTAGTGTTTGAATACTCAATAGAGGTATGCTATAATTATCGTTAACCTATTTCAAATTAATACTAAGGAGAGGGCACATGGTACCTGCAATTGATGTAAAGCACATTAACCCTTTTTTGCAGTCGAGTATTTCTATTGTAGAAAGTGTTACTCAGGTGAAGTTGACAGTTGGCAAGCCTGAGATGACAGATTTTCATTTACATGACAAATATTATGCAATTCAGGTCGGCGTAGTGGGAGAAATGAAAGGTCAGGTAATTCTGGCAATCCGGGAGAACAATGCAAAGGATATTGCATCCCGTATGATGTTCGGAATGCCGGTTAATGAGTTGGATGAGATGGCATCCTCCGCATTAAATGAACTGGGGAATATGATTATGGGGAACACGGCAACGATTTTTTCCACACTTGGAATTATCATCGATATTACGCCGCCGCTTGCTGTATATGGCGATGACTTACAGTTGAAGTCGGATATAGATGGAATTAAAGTACCTTTGATGTATGGCGGGGAAGAATACATCGGACTTTACATCTGCGTTTACGAGGATAAGTAATACCTGAACCTTCATCGGTTCGAATTACCTAATATAATCAGACTAAAGAAAGGAAAGGAAAAAGACAAATGGGTAAGATTATTGGTAAGGGAATCACATTTGATGATGTTTTATTAGTACCACAGTTTTCAAGTGTTATTCCAAATGACGTTGTTCTATCAACACAGCTCACAAAGAAAATCAGATTGAATATTCCTCTTATGAGTGCCGGTATGGACACTGTCACAGAGCACAGAATGGCAATCGCCATGGCCAGACAGGGTGGAATCGGAGTTATTCATAAAAACATGTCGATTCAGCAGCAGGCAGAGGAAGTTGATAAAGTAAAACGTTCAGAGAACGGAGTTATCTCTGATCCATTTTCTCTTTCA
This sequence comes from uncultured Clostridium sp., assembly GCA_900553925.1. Lineage (GTDB taxonomy): Bacteria > Bacillota > Clostridia > Lachnospirales > Lachnospiraceae > Coprococcus_C. The sequence continues at coordinate 3,990 of USFH01000146.1, read as the reverse complement.
CCGGAGCATACACTTGATGATGCAGATAAGCTGATGGCGAAGTTCCGCATTTCCGGTGTGCCGATTACAGAAAACGGCAAATTGGTAGGTATTATCACGAACCGTGACTTGAAGTTCGAGACAGATTACTCAAAGAAGATCAAGGAGTCCATGACATCTGAAAACCTCATTACAGCAAAAGAGGGTATCACACTCGAGGAGGCAAAGGCAATTTTAGGCAGAGCCAGAAAAGAGAAGCTTCCTATCGTTGATGACAACATGATGTTGAAGGGACTTATCACAATCAAGGATATTGAGAAGCAGATTAAGTATCCAAATGCAGCCAAGGATGCACAGGGCAGACTTCTCTGTGCCGCAGCTGTGGGCGTTACACCGGATATCTGCGACAGAGTAGACGAGCTTGTTAAGTCTAAGGTGGATGCAATCGTTATCGATACAGCACATGGACATTCTGAGAATGTTCTTAAGACATTTGCCATGATCAAGGAGAAGTATCCGGATCTTGATGTTATCGCTGGTAACGTAGCTACAAAGTCCGGTACACAGGCTATGATCGATGCAGGCGTGGATGCCGTAAAGATCGGTATCGGACCTGGTTCTATCTGTACAACGCGTATCGTAGCCGGCATCGGTGTTCCACAGATTACAGCAATCATGCAGGCATATGAGGCAGCACATGCAGCAGGAATCCCAGTTATCGCAGATGGCGGTATCAAGTATTCCGGCGATATCACAAAGGCACTTGCAGCCGGCGCGAATGTATGTATGATGGGCAGCCTGTTCGCGGGTACGGATGAGAGCCCTGGAGATTTCGAGCTGTATCAGGGAAGAAAATACAAGGTATACCGTGGTATGGGTAGTATCGCTGCGATGGAGAATGGTAGTAAAGACCGTTACTTCCAGGCAAATGCAAAGAAGCTTGTACCGGAAGGTGTCGAAGGCCGTGTGGCATACAAGGGTACCGTTGAAGATACTGTATTCCAGTTGATCGGTGGACTTCGTGCAGGTATGGGTTACTGTGGTGCGAAGACAATCGAGGAGCTTCATGAGAAGGCAGAGTTCGTTGAGATTTCAGCTGCTTCTCTGAAGGAGAGCCATCCACATGATATCCAGATTACAAAGGAAGCACCAAACTACAGTGTGGAGTAATCGGAAAATCTCTATATAAAAATCAGAGACATTCTGTGAGAGAAATCTTGCAGGATGTCTTTTTTATGCATTTCTTTCCATATGTATGAATGTATAAAATTCTATACAATTATCCCCCCAAAATATATTTACAAATGATAATTGAAATGTTATATTGCGAAATGGATGGTATTCGAAAGAAACTATACTGGGAAATGAATATGGTGCACACCCCTTTGGTCAGAAGGAAGAGGTGATGGTATGAAGATTGGATTGATTGGAGCTGGCAGAATGGGCTTTACGCTCGGCAGACATTTATCCGATTTCGCAAAGTCACATGCAGAGATGCTCTGTGTGGAGGGCTTCTATAGTCGGAATCCGGAGAGTGCGAGAGAGGCAGCGAGATTTACTGGTACGAAATACTATGAAGACATGGAGACATTGGTTCAGGCGTGTGATACTATATTTTTAACGGTTCCGGACGGACAAATTGCGAACGTGGCAGAAGAAATTACAGCTAGTTCGGTGTGTCTGGATGGAAAAACGATGATTCATACAAGTGGGGCTCTTTCCTCACGTATATTTTCTGGTATGGGTAGTCGCGTAAGCGGGTATTCAATACATCCTATTTATGCAGTGAATTCGAAGACGGATTCCTACATACATTTCCAAGACTGTTACATGACGATTGAAGGCGAAGGAACGAAGACGCAGGAACTCATATGCCTGTTTGAGAAAATGGGACATACGATCCGGCAGATTTCCGCAGACCAAAAGGCGAAATATCATGCATCGGCAGTATTTGCAAGCAATCTGGTGATCGGACTATATAAGATGGGGACAACCCTTCTTTCGGAGTGCGGATTTACACCGGAGGAGGCAGAGCATGCACTGATGCCGCTCTTTGCAAATAATGCAGAGAATATGGAACTCTTTGGCTGCGAGAAAGCATTGACGGGACCGGTCAGCCGCGGCGATGTGGCAACGGTGGAGAAACATCTGCAGGCACTTGACGGCGATGCGCGTGAAGTGTACCGGCTGCTTTCGAAGCAATTGTGCAATGCGGACAGTCAGGCAATTCAAACTATATTGGATATGAAGGAGTAAACCATGAAAAAAACAGTAACTACTTTTGCAAAGGCAAAGGCTTCCGGCGAGAAGCTTACAATGTTGACAGCATATGATTATTCGACAGCCAAGCTGATGGACGAGGCAGGTGTGGATTCGATTCTGGTCGGCGATTCCCTCGGAAATGTCGTGCTTGGATACGAGGACACAGTTTCCGTAACAATGGAAGATATGATTCATCATGGCGCCGCAGTTGCACGTGGTGCGAAGGAAGCCTTGGTCGTGATTGATATGCCGTTTATGTCTTATCAGACATCGGTCTATGATGCGGTTGTTAATGCGGGACGTCTGATGAAGGAAGGTCGTGGCAATGCAGTAAAATTAGAGGGTGGTGTGGAAGTAGCACCACAGATTAAAGCAATCACACAGGCAGGTATCCCGGTGTGTGCACATATCGGACTTACCCCACAGTCTATCAATGCATTTGGTGGATTCAAAGTACAGGGAAAGACAGAAGCGGCTGCACAGAAGCTGATTGACGATGCGCTGGCTGTACAGGATGCGGGTGCATTTGCAGTGGTACTCGAATGTGTACCGGAGAAGCTGGCTACGCTTGTGACAGAGAAGTTAGATATTCCGACCATCGGTATCGGTGCCGGAAATGGCTGCGACGGACAGGTGCTTGTATATGCAGATATGCTTGGCATGTTCAGTGATTTCACACCGAAGTTTGTGAAGCGGTTCGCAGAGATTGGACCGCAGATGACCGACGGGTTCAAGGCGTATATCAAGGAAGTGAAAGAAGGCACATATCCTTCCGCAGAGCATACTTATGCGATCGCAGATGATGTAATCGAGAAATTGTACTAAGGTGCGAAAACATTTACGTGTTCTAAAAGAGTTGTACATAATTTCAAATTCCACGCAGACGCGCTCTCGCTCGGTTCAGCACGCAGTGGTACTAAACTCGTGACAACAGGTTGTCACGAGTTTAGTACCAGCGTGCTTCAACGGTCTGCGCTAAAATTTGAATTATGTACAACTCCATATACACCTATTATGTTTTCGTTGCTTTACAATAAAACTTTGAATATTGAAAGGAAGAAATAACATGGAAATCGTAACAACAGTGAAGGAAGTTCGGGATAGAGTCAAGGCATGGAAGAAGGAGGGCAAGCAGGTTGGTCTGGTGCCGACAATGGGATATCTGCATGAGGGACATAAGAGCCTGATCGACAAGGCAGTTGCAGAAAATGATGCGGTTGTAGTCAGCGTATTTGTAAATCCAATGCAGTTTGGACCGACTGAGGATCTGGCAAGCTACCCAAGAGATTTAGAGGCAGATGCAAAGCTGTGCGAGGCAGCCGGCGCAAGTCTGATATTCCATCCGGAACCGGAGGAAATGTATAAGGATGGATTCTGTTCTTTCGTTGATATGAACGGACTTACCAATGCACTGTGTGGATTGTCCCGCCCGGTTCATTTTCGTGGTGTATGTACGGTAGTGAATAAGCTGTTCAATATTGTACAGCCGGATAAGGCATATTTCGGTGAGAAGGATGCACAGCAGCTTGCTGTAATCAAGCGTATGGTTACCGATCTGAACATGGATATCGAAATCGTTGGATGCCCGATCATCCGTGAAGCAGACGGACTTGCAAAGAGCTCCAGAAATACATACCTTTCCCCGGAGGAGAGAAAAGCAGCACTCGTGCTGAGCCGCTCTGTTTTCCTTGGTGAAAAAATGGTGAAAGAGGGAGAACGCGACTGTAAAAAAGTCATCGCTGCAATGAC
>USFH01000145.1 GCA_900553925.1 uncultured Clostridium sp. | reverse complement strand
GGATTCGCAGTACATTTGGAACCGGGACGGAGCTATTGAACAGCCTGCGGTTGATGTATTCCCGGCTGGCATCCCATCGCTGCCCGAACGGACATTATGTGCCGCCCACATTAAAGGTGGCAGCAGAACAGGAGATTTTGTGTCCGGAGTGCGGGGCGAAGGTGCAGGCACCAAGTGCGGAGGAACTGGCATTTAATTCGCAGGGGGCGTGTCCGAACTGTGGCGGAACTGGCAGTGTCCGAACGGTGGATATTGATTCGCTTGTGCCGGATGATTCCATCAGCATTGACGATGGCGCCGTTGCACCTTGGAACAGTCTCATGTGGTCTTTGATGACAGATGTCTGCCGGGAGATGGGCGTGCGTACAGACGTTCCATTTCGTGAGCTGACGGAGCGGGAGAAAGACATTGTCTATCATGGACCGGCGGAGAAAAAGCATATTTTGTATAAGGCGAAAAAATCGAATCAGGCGGGTGAACTTGATTTTACATATTACAATGCCATTTATACAGTGGAAAATGCCTTGGCGAAGGTGAAGGATGAAAAGGGCATGAAGCGTGTTGAGAAATTCCTTAAGGAAGAGGTATGTCCGGCATGTGGTGGCAGCCGGCTTTCTGAAGCGGCGCGGGCACCACGGCTGCGCGGAATTGGATTGGATGAAGCCTGTAAGATGACGCTTGGGGAATTGGTCGACTGGGTAGCTGGTGTGCCGGATTCTTTGCCGGAGGAGATGCGGCCGATGGCAGAGGCAATCTGTGAGTCGTTCCAGACCGTAGCCAGACGGTTGATGGATTTGGGACTTTCTTATCTTTCGCTTGATCGTGTAGCATCTACACTTTCGACGGGGGAACGGCAGCGGATGCAGCTTGCACGCGCCGTGCGGAATCGTACAACCGGTGTATTATATGTATTGGACGAGCCGTCGATCGGACTGCATCCATCGAATATTCAAGGCTTGAATGCTGTTATGCATGACCTTGTTGCAGACGGAAATTCGGTGCTTCTGGTCGATCACGATACACAGATCTTATCGGAATCGGATTGGATTATTGAGATGGGACCGGAGGCAGGTGCCGGTGGTGGCTATGTGATCGCACAGGGTGATATTCCGCAGATTATCGCAAATCCGGATTCGATGATCGGACCATTTTTGGCGCGGAAGGCGGATATGCGTGTGCGCAAGCAGGCACGCGCGGAGGAAATGTTTGACTTTGGAGCACTGCATCTGTCGACGGATACGATTCACACGGTCAGACCGTTGGAAGTGGATATCCCGAAGGGGCGTCTGACTGTGGTAACTGGAGTGTCTGGTTCCGGAAAGACAACGATGGTTTTAGAAAGCCTGATTCCAGGCTTGGAAGCATCCCTGCAGGGAGCCACGCTACCAGCACATGTAAAGCAGATTTCGGCAGAGGGAATCGCGCATGTGAAGTTGATTGACGCATCGCCAATCGGAATCAATGTGCGGTCGACAGTCGCAACGTATGCGAATGTACACGATGAACTGCGGAAGATATATGCAAAGACACCAGATGCGAAGGAAGCGGGCTATAAGGCAGGCGATTTCTCCTATAATACCGGAAAGCTGCGATGTCCGGTGTGTGATGGAACAGGGCAAATCAGTCTTGATGTGCAATTCCTGCCGGATGTAGATGTACCATGTCCGGAATGCAACGGATCGCGGTATGGGAAGGAAGCATGGCAGATCGGCTATGAGACGAAACAGGGAGCGAAGTATTCCCTGCCACAGTTGATGGATATGGATGTGAATACTGCGTTGGAAGCAGCGGCGGAGTGGAAGGTTGTGCGCCAGCGCCTGCAGGTATTGAAGAATCTGGGACTTGGTTACCTGACACTGGGCGAGGAGACGCCGAGCCTGTCTGGTGGAGAGGCACAGCGGTTGAAGCTTGCCAGCGAGATGGGAAAAGGACAGGCGGATTCGGTCTTTGTATTCGATGAGCCAACGATTGGGCTGCATCCGCTGGATGTGCAGACATTGCTTAGCGTATTTCAGGCGCTTGTCGATCAGGGTGCAACCGTGCTTGTGATCGAGCATGATTTAGATGTGATCCGGAACGCCGACTATGTGATAGACATGGGACCGGGCGGTGGTGCCGCCGGTGGACGTGTCGTTGCGGTTGGAACACCGAAGCAGATCGCAGCAAATAAAGACAGTATTACGGGAAAATATATTTAAAGTCATAAATTCTCCTTGACTCTGCACTTGGTGCATGCTGTATAAATCGCATATAGACCAACACGAAAGGAACGAAAAGCATGAGAATTGGAGAGATTGCAAAGCGCACAGGGCTGAATATCAGCAACATCCGTTTCTATGAGAGAAAGGGATTGCTCACACCGAAGCGGGAACAGGACAGTCAGTATCGCGATTATACAGAAGAGGATGTGCTGCAGGTAAAAACGATATTGTTGTACCGGAAAATGGGAATTCCGATTGAGACGGTGTACCTGTTGCTGCATGGACAGGCAGATCTGAAAGAGGTGTTGTTTCGCCAGAAATTGGCGTTGCAGGAAGAGATTGAGAATCTGAATGGCTCCCTTCAGCTTTGCCAGATGCTGCTGCAGGAAGAGCATCCCAAGCTGGAGAGTGCGCAGATTGATACATATCTGAATTATGTTCATGAGGAAGAGGAGAAGAATGTACGCTTTGCGTATGTCTCTGAACTGATGGAAGATATGTCTGCCTACACAAGAGACGTAGCGTTTCGGGGAGAATCATTCTGGTATTGGATGTATCAACATCAAAGGGGTTCGATTTTATTCTCCATTTTCTTCTGGGGGATTGCGCTTGTGTGCCCGGTTATGCACATTGTTAAAGTTGCTAGCGGGAAAGCGACACTGAATATCTGGATGCTTGGCATGTATTTGGTTATAATGGGTGTTTATGCGTGCGGATTTTTGAAATTTCGGAAAGCAAAAAAGAGATATAAACAGAAATTACGGACACTTGGGGAGGGGGAAGACAGATGAATCTATGGATTTCTCTCTTTGGGCAGTGGATTGGGTGGTTATATGGCATCGTAAATGATTACGGAATTGCAATCATTCTGATTACGGTCTGTGTGCGACTGTTATTGCTGCCGTTAAATCTGAAACAACGAAAATCAATGGAACAGCTTGGTAAAGAGGATGGCACAGGCACGAAAGGGTGTTTGTTGTCTCTCGTTCAGTTTCCGATTATGCTATGTTTGTATCACGCGATCCGTCAGACGGCAGCCGTGAATGTGAAGACGATGCTGCTTCCGTGGGTACCTTCGTTGCTGGTGCGTGATCCGTGGTTGATACTTCCAATTGTAACGTTATTGATTCAGTTATTGCCGCAGTTATATCCTTATTTTCATATATTTGAACCGCTCGAATTGCAAAGACCATCGGTTGGGACAATGGTTACCATGCTCATTATGAATGGCATGTTAATATGTGTGATACCATCTGGAATCGGACTATATTATTTCATGTCAGGACTGTTTCAGGCGGTGGAACAATTCGTGTATTATCAGGGGCGCGTACATAGACTGAAATCAGCGGAATAAATATATTGTTTCTCCCCTGCCCCTGTGGTAGAATGATAAAGGTTAGAGGAGACTAACCAACACGCTATGGGAGGGAAGAACAAATGAAATTCATGTTATTGTTGGGATTGATCGGACATATTTTCTGTGGAGCATCGGACTGTCTGCTCACCTATGCACCGAATGGCAAGGTGAACCTGACGGACTTTAAGGATTATGAGAAGTCGAGTGTTTCGTTTCGGGGGATGCCACTCAAGAATCTGACGATTGCGATGATCTTGGGCGTTGCAGCCATGACACTGGAATTGTTTGGATATATGCAGCTTTGCAATTATGTGCGCGACTATTCGATCGTATATTACCGGATCATGTATGCATCTGCGCTCGTGATGTTTATTTCATTGCCGCTGCACCATATTATCTGCTGTGCCTGCGAATGGTTTTTCGTGCGGCAGGGTTTGACGAAGGATGCACTTGACAGTGTGTGGGATTTCTTCAAATGTACCGTTTACACGATGTATATTGGATATCTTGCGATGCTCGTGTTCGCAGTTGCATTTTTGATTGTTGTAGTAACAGGCAAGACAGGCATGCCAAGATGGGCATGTATCTTCAATCTGCTTCCGTTCGCTGTCGTCACATTGCCGACGAAGCTTCCTGCGAAGGCAAATGTAATCGGTGCAGGGATGTTCCTCGGACTCTTGTTTTTGATGTAAGATCTTGTTAAAATAGTGTTTAGAATGTGCTAGAAAAACAGGATGGAACATACGATGTTACTAGATAAAGATATACGGGAACCGTTATTTGAGTTCCTCGAAGAGCGGTACGGCAAGGTGCGCATCTTAGAGGAGAAAACCGTCGGGCGTTCGCGGGCGGATGTTGTGATGGTGATTCCTGAAAAAATCGTTGGAATCGAGATAAAAAGTGACGCGGATACATACACGCGGTTAGAGCGGCAGGTCGCAGACTATGATCTGTATTTCGATGCGAATATCGTGGTTGTCGGGAGCTCACATGCAAGCCATGTTGCAGAACATGTGCCAGTGCACTGGGGGATCGTGTCGGTAGAACAGCAAGAAGCCCATGTGGATTTCTATATTGTGCGGGAGATGCAGGACAATCCGTATGCGCAGCTTCTTCGGACGATCCGTGTGCTGTGGCGGCCGGAACTTGCCCATATTCAGGAGAAATACGGACTGCCGATGTACAAGCAGAAAAGCAAGGATTTTGTCCGTACGATCATTGTAGACCGGTTACCGGTCGAGGTGGTTCATAAGGAAATCAGTGATGCGCTATTTGAGCGGGATTACACCGCGATGCTTGCGGAGATTCAGGAATTCCGTAAGGCACAGGCGGCGAAACGCGGCAAGACTGTGCGCAAAAAAAGAAAAAAGTATCGAAGAAAAAAGCGGGATGCCTAGTAAGGCAGTTCCCGCTTTCCTTGCATAAAGTCGATTACAAGCTGCTTGTCCGTCTCGTTTTCAATGACGGCAGGCTGGTAGTTGTTGGATTCCCCGGTGTAGACATAACATGGAATCAAGGTGATGTCTGTATTCGCTACGGTGAAACCACCAGTCGCTGCATCCTGTGTGATCGTCAAAGTCTGGTTATAGATCAACGTTCTGTTCTCCGGGTAATTATTTCCACCGAAGATAAAATTCCCCAGTGAATATACGATGTTCACACCGTTGTAAGTCTCCATCGGCTGTAAGACATGTGGGTGGGAACCGATGACGAGGTCGGCACCGTGGTCGACTAAGTTATGGCAGGACGCCTGCTTCCAG
>USFH01000144.1 GCA_900553925.1 uncultured Clostridium sp. | reverse complement strand
CCCGGCACCGGTAAGAAACCGTAACATCCGGTGTTACTACCGGTGCCGGGGTAGGTGTAGGCGTTGGTTCCGGCTTCGGTTCCGGAGTTGGTGTCGGTTTCGGAAGCTTCGCAATTGTTTCTGTCTCAAGTTTTTTCCCACAGACCGTACATTCCTTATGTCTGCTTCCTTCTGCATCTACGGTCGCTTCTTTATCGACGATCCACTTAATTGTTGGATGCGTACATGCCTTTCGTGTCAATGTGATTTCTACACTTTCTACTTCGTAGTTACCTGCATCTTCGCCAGCATACTTCGCTGTCACTGTGACCGGCACATCTACCTCTAACTTCTTGTCAATATCAGCATCATCAAACTTCCAGCCTGTCGGAAGTGTTACTGCTCCAACTGTTGTCTTCGTATAGTCTACATCCATAGATACCTCTGGCATGTTCGGAGCCTTTTGTGCTTTCTGTACAGTTACACTGGCATTCAACTTCATCGGATTATCTGGCTGAATCAATTCATAATTATCCGCACTATCGCCGACCAGCTTCAGTTCCGGAAGTGTGATTTCTGTATATGTACCGGCATTCTTATCCGGAAGATCACCATACAGATCCGTCATATCCGCTTCAACAACATCCTGTCCCAATATTCCGATCAGTGTTACACGGCTAACCTTTACTTTCGTTGTGCCATCATATACCTTATCAGATACATCTACACTATAAACGGAAATCTCTTTTTTCTGTATCGTATATTCCACGGATGCACTTACCGCATCTTCTCCTGTTCCTACTGTCACAGTCGCTTTATAATCGCCTGCGTTGACCGGTTTACCTTCTACAAGTGTGGCACTTCTTCGCTTATCCACGCTTTCATAACTTACGCTCACTGAGTCAAACGCATTCTCAGGTGTCTGTGTCACAGTTGCTTCCTTGGCAGTTCCATCATAAGTAAGAGAATCTGGTGCAGTTAATGTCACGGTTACTTCGTGCTTATCCGCTGTACAGCCTTCTCTCTGGCAGGTAAATATCAATTTTACTCTTGTGCCATCCTCTGATTTTTCCTCGTCCACTTTGTAATCATGTCCAAACGCTGAAATAACCGGAAGCTCTGTGAGTTCCTTTGTTCCATCTTCATCGCTGAACTGTTTCTGACAGTTTGTACAGGTCCAGTAGGCTTCCTTTCCATCGTTCTCACAATCCGCATTTACTTTCTCGGATTTCTCAAGCGTATGTGTAAACTTTATATCTTTCTCTTCGTTTGAATATTCGATTGTCAACGATGTTTCTTTTGTACATCCACTGTATGTCTCATTCTGATAAACGGTTTTTCCACCAAGTACCGGATATGGATCTCCGCCTTCCTCTGCAAGTGTCTGTCCCCATACAGGATCGTCCTGACCAACTTGTAAGCGATAAGCAATTTCGCCGCTGGCAAAATCATCTGCATCCCTTCCAGATGCACCATCTTCCTCTGCAATATAATTATCCTCAAGATAATAGCAATTTTTCACAACTGCTGTCTCATTCTCAATAACTGCGATATTTCTTTTGTAATCATTATCATTGATAATGGTATTTATTGTGCCAATGTTATAGCAATTTTCGATCCGTCCGGAAGTGGTGGAAGAGGCATTACTTCCGCATATACCTCCAACCATATATCCTCCCGTTACTGATCCGGTATTATAGCAATTAAGAATCTTATTAGTACTTCGACCACATATGCCACCAGCCCTAGTACCCCGAACAGAGTTGGCAACCTTTCCTTTATTATAACAGCCTGTAATGTTCCCCCCGCCGTTCATTCCACAGATACCACCCAGATAGTTATCATTATTATATAAGCTGCTTACCATTCCTTCATTATAACAATTTCTAATAATTCCACTATTGAATCCAACGATTCCTCCTACATTGTAACCCTTTTTGAGACAGTAATAGCTATCTAGCACTCCAATATTTTCTACAATTGCATTGTCGATTGTATTCTGAAATATTCCTGCTTCCTCAATAGTGTCTGAAACACAATATATACCACTGATCGTATGCTGTGCACCGTCAAATGTTCCATCATATTGTTGTATCGGTGTCCAATTACGCAATCCATCTACATCTTTCGTAAGTTCTCCGTCATTAAGGACATTTTTATTGACAACAATATCCGCTGTCAGAACTACATTCACATTTACATATTTATAACTCTCCTTATTCACTTTATCGGCAAACCAGTAAAGCTGACCGGCATTTCCGATCTCATAGGCATTATTAGAATTTAATACAGCCGGTTCGTAGGCGTCACAAGCCTTACAGAAACCATTCTCATATGTATGCTCCCGTTCTACCAGTGTTTCTGTTACATATCCAATCGGACAATCCTTACATGCCACATTCTCATAATGCATCTGGCTGTCTTTGTATGTACCACCTTTTGTAGCTTCGGTATTATGTGTATGTTTCTCATAGCTTTCAGATCCATACTCATCCATTTTATAATTTACAAAAATCTTCGCGTCTTCTTCCACGGTAAGCTTATCCAGATTTGTAATACTTGCACCTTCCGCAAACATAATCGTGCCAGCACTTGGAATCGTTAGATCTTCACATAAGGTCGCCGCTCCATAGATTCTCGTAGTTTTGTTGTTGTTATCTACCACAATAGAATCTGTATATGTTCTCTTTATTACTGAAAAGTCTATTTTTCCTGCTCTAATCTCACTATCCACGCAGTTAAGTGAACCCCCTACGTATACACGATCCGCTGTATTAATCTGACTTCCAGAACAATTAAGTATATTTGTATCTAAATAGGTACTTGTATTTAGTTTCACATTTTTTACTGTTGCAGTTTTTACGTTTATGTCATTTGAAGCATTTAATTCTATGTTTTCTACAGAAAAAGTATCTACAGCTATATCTGTACAAGCTAACTTGCCATTTTCTATGCCAGTAATATAAATAGCATTCTCCACTGAATCAATTTGTCCTATGGTATTATCTCCTTTGATTTGCAGATTCAAATCGCCACCATCGTATATGATATCTCCTAAATTTGCATTCGTCAGGGTGAGGATATTGGTAGTCTCATTATAATTCCAGCCTGTCCCTTCCTTATTTATCACAGCACCATCTTTTATAACTTGATCTTCGTCTTTTGTTCCAACCTTCAATTTCGTTGGAATTTTTTCTGCTTCCTCCGCCTGCACGGTGAGACTGCCCCAGCCCGTCCCCTGTATCACGGACAGCACCATTAAACACGCCAGCAGCCATGCCAGTATCCTTGATCTTCGTTTTTTCATTCCCTCTCTTTTTCGCATATGATCCCTCTCTTTCTTATCTCAGTTAACTATAATCATCATTTCTGTATGATGGTCGAATGCACCGTATAAATGTGTGCATTTCCCCCTCACCATAACAAAAAAGCACGCTACTCTGATAGTAACATGCTTTTTTTGTAACATATTTTACTTATTGTGACAACCTTTCTGGGACGAAATGCATTTTTCTGGGACGAACGGTTCCAAATCAACCATTTTTATAATAATACCGGCTGGATCTGCTCCTTTGCCAGTGCATATTCTACCGTCTCTGCAATCTTTGTCATATCCGCCACGCAGGAATTCGGCTTTTTTACCGCATCGTCCTGTCCAAACGGAACGAAATAGATATGCTTCATCACCATGAGCTTTCCGATATTCTGCAGATTGATGCCAAGCGCATCGTTCGTGGAAATAGCAATGATCACGGGACGCCCGTTCCGAAGGTGCGACTTCGCCGCCATCAAAACTGGAGTATCCGTGATTCCATTTGCAAGCTTTGCTGCTGTGTTTCCCGTGCAGGGTGCGATCACAAGGGCATCGAACAGCTTCTTCGGTCCGACCGGTTCTGCGCCCTGTATCGTGTGAATCGCGCTTCTTCCTGTGATTGTCTCAATCTCTTTCACAAAGGACTTCGCCTCCGCAAACCGCGTATCCAGTTCATAGGCATGCTGTGAAAAAATCGGCGTGATACTCGCCGCCTCATCCCGTAGAAGCTCTATCTGTTTTTTTATCTTTTCGAACGTACAAAATGATCCGGTAATCGCAAATCCCAGATGACAGTCTGACCGCATACCTTATGGCTCCTTTTTGTTAGTCCGAAGGAGTCTCCGTGACGAGCGCATGCTCGTAGATACCGGAAGCAATCACAGTTCCTGCTTCCTTTGGATACAGCTTTCCGGGGATACCCAGATAGATGTCTGCCTGGATGCCGTGTGCCTTACAATACGCAAAATCCGTTCCGCCCGGGCTTGAAGCTATATCATAGATGAGAATCGACGGGGAAAAGCATTGCAGATGCCCGGCGTCTAAGACCATCGCCGGTATCGTGTTGAACACATAGCTGTATTTGTCATAGGCGTAATGATCCCACTGTGCAAGATTCCGGTATCCATATGCATGCTGTTCGATCTCGGCTTTCAGTTCCTTCCGTCTGACTGCAACATCCACATGTGCCCCGGCTTTTGCCAGTGCATCCGCAATTGCTTTTCCGCAATGCCCATATCCAAGTACAAGACAGTGGCTTTCCAAGAGCACGGCATCTCTTCCGGCGATCGACAGGATTCCCTGTGCGGTGAGCTGCGCATTCTCCGTCACAAGTGTTTCAAGCTGCAGATATGGATGACAGGTAACACCTTTTTCCTGCAGCTTCTGCCGGCTTGCCGCTGACAGCAGACCGTGATATAAGATCTGGTCGTCTGTCATGTACGCACACAGTATCTCCTCCTCTGCCTCCGAAAGCTTCGGTGCTGTGATCACACACGCATCCGCAACCGGTTCTTCCGGGTTCTCATATACATCATATCCAAGATGATAAAAATATCCGGCGACACTCTCCATCCGCGGATCGTGTCCGAAAACAATGATATTCCGCATACGCTGTCACATCCTCCTTACGATACTCTATTATATGCATACTGCTCGGGAAAGGTCTCTTGCTTCTCAATAAAAAAATGCATCGAATACCGTTCCAATATAATAAGAAAAATCCTTTTTGTCTACTGTTTCTGCCGCATACACCGGATATCCGGCAAGCCGGATGTCCCCGATGGATACCTGCAGGGTGCCGACCATGTCACCCCGTGCAACCGGTGCGGCCAGTCCGCTTTCCGGTACAAACCGCTGCTGTACCGTCTCCGAGTCAGAAAGCAAAACGGTAAACTTCCCCTCACACGTACCGGAAATCGTCGGTTCCAAGCCATCTGCGACCGGAATAGCAGGAATCTGCACCCCTGCAAGTTTGATTTCCCGGTATTCATAGTTTGCATCGCCATATGCAAGCAGGGCTCTCGTATCTTCCCATTTGTAATGCCGGTTGTGC
>USFH01000143.1 GCA_900553925.1 uncultured Clostridium sp. | reverse complement strand
TCATCATCCAGCATAGCCTTTAAGGTGTCAACGGTGGTCTTCTCAAGACTGGTGCTGACAGCCAGCATACCGTGGTCACCGATTCCCATGATATCGCCCTCGTGGATCTCCATTCCGTCAATGTTTGTATTGCGGACTGCGTAGGTGATCTGGCCGGTACGGATATGTCCCATCTCAGCAGTCATGTTCTCAAGGTTCTCTTCCGGAGAAAGATCCGGGAGGAAGTTGATGAGAGCTGCGATTCCCTGCGGTACGGTCTTTGTCGGGATGACAATGATCTTTTTATCCTCCACAAGGGATGCTGCCTGATTTGCCGCAAGGATAATGTTCTTGTTGTTTGGCAAAATAAATACCGTCTTTGCATTTACTTTTTCAATGGCATTTAACATATCCTCGGTACTTGGGTTCATGGTCTGTCCGCCTTCGATGATATGATCAACTCCGAGATCGCGGAAGATATCATTCAGGCCTTCTCCGACTGAAACTGCCACGAAGCCAAATGGTTTCTTCGGCTCTTCCTTCTTCGCTTCCTCTACAGCTTCCTGCTCGGCTGCCTTCTTGCGATCCTGCTCGTGGATGACCTTCTCCTTGTGCTCCTCACGCATATTGTCAACCTTCATGCTTGTAAGAGAGCCAAACTCCAGGCCCTTCTCGAAGGCAAGTCCCGGATGGTTCGTATGCACATGTACCTTCACGATCTCATCATCCGATACAACGACGAGTGAGTCACCGATGGAAGTTAAGAACTCCTTGAACTTTGCTTCCGTCTCTGCGTTGTATTCTTTCTCGAGCATAATAATAAACTCTGTACAATAGCCGTACTTGATATGGGATGTATCGATTTCCTCGGAAGACATCGTCGATGCCTTCGCTGCACCACCGGATGTCACCGGCTCTTTGATCTCTTCTTTTCCTGTCAGACCATTGTATGCACCCGTCAAAAACTCCATCAGTCCCTGTCCGCCGGAATCTACCACACCTGCTTCCTTCAATACCGGCAACAATTCCGGTGTCTGCTTGAGCACCTCATTACCATGATCCAGGATTTCCTGTCCGAGTGTCTCAAAATCCATATCCATCTCGGAAAGCTCCACTGCCTTTTCCGCAACGCCCTTTGCCACAGTCAGGATCGTACCTTCCTTCGGCTTCATAACTGCCTTATATGCAGTCTCTACCGCACGTACAAATCCATCGGAAAGTACCGATACCGTAATCTGCTTCTTGCCCTTGATCTCTTTGCAGAAACCACGCAGAAGCTGGGATAAGATAACGCCGGAATTTCCTCTTGCCCCACGCAGGGAACCGCTCGAAATCGTCTTGGACAGCTCATCCATAGATGGGTTCTCGAGTGCACCGACCTCTCTGGCTGCTGCCATGATCGTAAGCGACATGTTGGAACCTGTATCGCCATCCGGTACCGGGAATACATTCAATTCATTAATATAATCTTTATTTCTCTCTAAGTTGTATGCGCCAGCAATAAATGCTTTCTGTAACAACTGGGCATCAATTACCTTTGTAGCCACTTTGTCTGTCCTCCTGATCTATATGTGTTATTAATCTATCACACGAACGCCTTCAACATAGATGTTGATTGCTTTCACCTTCATGCCTGTCATTTCCTCAATAGAATACTGAACGGTACTGATCAAGTTATCGCATACCGTCGAAATGCTGACGCCATATGCCACAATGATGTGGAAATCGATAGACAGCTCGTTGTTCTCGCCGATCACAACGTTGACGCCCTTGCTGATGCTGTCACCCTTCAAAAGCTTGGCAATCCCATCCTTCATGCTTATGGTTGCCATACCAACAATACCGAAGCACTCCAATGCCGCATGTCCGGCATACTGGGCAATTACTTCGTTCTCTATAATGATTTCACCGTTTTCATTCGATAAATAACCCTTCATGCGTTTACCTCCGTTTCCGTAATAAGCCGGACTGATTCCGGCTATCTAAAGTCATATAGCGCTATTATACCCTTTTTAACAGGATTTAGCAACTTTTACCTGCTATGCAATTCTATTTATTTGTCATCTGTCTGCATCAACGGATGGCAGACATAAAAAAAACAGCATATCAATATGCTGTTTTTTTCCATCTGCTTAGGCTCTCTCAACCTTACCAGACTTCAAGCACTGTGTGCAAACATAAATCTTCTTAGGAGTACCGTTAACTACTGCCTTCACAGACTTGATGTTTGATTTCCACATTCTGTTTGATCTTCTATGAGAATGGCTCACATTGTTACCGAAATGAGCTCCTTTTTCACAAATACTACACTTTGCCACCGTTAGCACCTCCTTGACAAATATTAAGCCCTGCCTGCATAATTCACTTTGCGGGCTCACAACATAGGCTATTTTACCAAATAACTTTTCAATATGCAAGAAAAATTTTCATATTTTTTAATTTTTTTGAATATTATGATAATTCCCGTGTATTTTTATCTTATTTTACCATGGACAACTGGATCCGGTGCTTGTCCAGATCGACACTCATTACAGTTACATCCACGATATCTCCGACCGAAACGACCTCCAGCGGATGCTTGATGTATTTGTCTGACATCCGGGAAATATGCACGAGTCCGTCCTGATGCACACCGATATCGACAAATGCTCCGAAGTCAATGACATTCCGCACGGTTCCTTTTAACTCCATGCCAGGCTTTAAGTCCTTCATCTCGAGCACATCGCTTCGAAGGATCGGCTTCGGCATCTCCTCACGCGGGTCTCTGCCCGGCTTCTCGAGTTCCTTCACGATATCAACGAGCGTCGGCTCGCCCACGCCAAGCTCATCTGCAAGCTTCTTTGTATCCTTTGTCTTCTTGCTGATACCCTTCATGCCACCATGCTTGATATCGTCCTCCGATACGCCGATCTTCTCCATCAAAGCCTTGGCTGCCTCATAACTCTCCGGATGGACACTCGTTGCATCTAACGCTTCGCTTCCGCCATGGATACGCAGGAAGCCTGCACACTGTTCGTATGCCTTCGGACCAAGCTTCGGCACCTTGAGAAGCTCCTTTCGGTTCTTGAAGCTGCCGTTTTCTTCCCGGTATGATACAATCGATTTCGCCAGTGTCTTATTGATACCGGACACATAAGAAAGCAATGCCGGACTAGCTGTATTCAAATCAATTCCAACTGAGTTTACACAATCTTCCACAACATTGTTAAGTGCATTGCCAAGATTCTTCTGGTTCATGTCATGCTGGTACTGTCCGACACCGATGGATTTCGGATCGATCTTCACTAGCTCTGCGAGCGGATCCTGAATTCTCCTTGCGATACTTGCCGCACTTCTCTGCCACTCATCAAAATCCGGGAATTCCTCGGTTGCTTCCTTGCTGGCTGAATAGATGGATGCGCCTGCCTCATCCGTGATGACATATTTTAAGTCCACGTTCAGCTCCTTCATCAGCTCAACGATCATCGCCTCTGATTCCCGGCTTGCGGTACCATTTCCAAGGGAAATGAGTGTCACATGGTATTTTGCGATCAGCTTCTTCAATACCTGCTTTGCCGCATCATAGTTTTTCTGTCCCTTCGTCGGGTAGATAATGACTGTATCAAGCACTTTTCCGGTCTCATCGACAACTGCCAGCTTGCTTCCGTGTGCAAAGCCCGGATCCCAGCCAAGTACAACCTGTCCGGAGATTGGTGGCTGCATCAGAAGCTGATGGAGGTTCTTGCCGAATACGCCGATGGCTCCTTCCTCTGCCTTCTCCGTGAGTTCATTCCGTATCTCACGCTCGATGGACGGCGCAATCAGACGGTCATAGCTGTCCGTGATTGCCTCATACAGATAACTTGCGCTGTCATGCTTCATATTCTTAATAATCTGCTTTACAAGCCAGAGTAAAATCTCCTGTCTTGGTGCCTCAATCTTCACCGTCAGGAACTTCTCTGCCTCCCCGCGGTTGATTGCTAAAATCCGGTGTCCAACCAACTTCTTGATTGGCTCTGAGAAATCGTAATACATCTCGTAGACCGAATCTGCTTCCTCATCCTTTGCCTTTGCTATAAGACTTCCGCTCTCCTTCGTCATCGCACGAAGCTTCGTCCGGTAATCGGCATCATCTGCATAGACCTCAGCGAGAATATCCTTGGCACCGTCGATCGCATCCTGCACACTTTCCACGCCCTTTTCTAAATCGACAAAGGTGGCTGCCTCTTCCTCAATCGTCTTTGTCGTCTCCTGTGCACGTAAGATCTCTGCAAGTGGCTCTAAGCCCTTCTCCTTGGCGATTGTCGCTCTTGTCCGGCGCTTCGGTCGATACGGGCGGTACAGATCCTCCAATGCTACCATCGTCATTGCCGCCTCGATCTGTTTCTTCAATTCCTCTGTCAGCTTGCCCTGCTCCTCGATCGTTGCAAGTACGGAAGCTTTCTTCTCCTCTAAGTTCCGCAGATACACAAGCCGCTCGGACAGAGCACGCAGCTGCTCATCGTTTAAAGAGCCGGTCACTTCCTTCCGGTACCTGGCGATAAAAGGAATCGTAGCACCCTCGTCAATCAGTTCAACCGACTTTTCTACCTGTCCTTTCTTAATCTGCAATTCCTCTGCAATTACCTGTAATATATCCATGTTGTCTCTCCTGTTATTAATATGTATTGCCCCCTCACAGTCGTTCGGCGGCAGGTCGTCGGAAACATCCTAAATCATTCACTTCGTTCATGATGTTTCCTCCTCATAAAATTCCGGGATGAAGCTTTCCTCTGCCACTTCTCCCTCTTGGTAAAACGCCTGTTCCACGCCCAGCTTCACTGCATAATCAAGCAGCTTCCGGTATGATTTCCGACGGACTTTATCTGCAAGCTCCGGGAACCTTACCCCGATATCACCAACCGGCGTGTACTGGCTCATCATACTGATATAGATCCGGTTTCCATATGTCTCATACAGATACCGTATGATCTGCTCCGCCTCTAACAGATGCTTTGGCATTAACATATGCCGTACGATCACGCCACGTCTTATATACGCATCCTCCGCATCAAAGACGATCTCACCACACTGGCGCACCATCTCCGCAATCGCAGCTTTCGCCACCACCGGATAGTCCGGTGCATGGGAATACTTTACAGCCGTATCCACATCCATATATTTCATATCCGGCAGATAGACATCCACTAATCCATCTAACATACGCAGAGCTTCCACCCGGATATAACTGCTTGTGTTATAGATAAACGGCAGGGAAAAGCCCTGGTCCTTCGCCTGTCGGATTGCCTGTGCCACCTGGGGGATAAAATGATCCGCAGTGACCAGATTGATATTCGCCGCGCCCTGTGCTTCTAAATCATGGAATATCTGCACAAGCTCTTCCACTGTGATCTGCCTGCCGGTGCCGCCATCCGAGAT
>USFH01000142.1 GCA_900553925.1 uncultured Clostridium sp. | reverse complement strand
TTCCAGCCTCCCAAACAGAGTTCCAGTCGGTTCCACTTTGTCCCGGCGTTGTCGTAAACTTGTCCGCACTAAACGAAATGCTGCCCGTTGCATTATAGCCATCCGGAGCTTTCATCTCTGTGATGTAATAGCCATCGTACGCAAGATTGTCAAACTCAATCGTTCCATCTACACCGGTTTCTTTCTCTGCTAATCTCACACCATCTTTGGAATACAACGTAAAGGTTGCACCTGCTAATTTTTTAGCAGTATCTGTTTTGTCAACCTTCACAACCTGAAGCTTAAACCGCTTTACCGAATTTACTACGGTCACAGCCTTCGTTGTATTAGAATTGATCTCCACAGATATACCTGGAGAAGGTGTATATTTTGCCGGAACACTGCCACTTACTTCTTCCAGCGTATAGCTTCCATACGACAGATTCTCGAAGGTTGCTTCTCCGTCCTCATCCGTTACGACAACATAATCGCTGCTATCCTTTTGTACATATGCACCAATACTGTCTTTAAGCTTAAACTGTATGCCCGCAATCGGATTTGCCGGCACACTGTCATCCACCTTCTTCACACGGAGTGAACCGTTTTGCTTGGTGTTTTCAACCGTAACTTCTTTTGTAACAACTGCTGTTTCCGTACCGGTTCCAATTGTAATACTTTTAACTGTACTATCTAATACATATCCTGTCGGAGCAGTTTCTTCTCTATAATAGTAAGTTCTTCCAAGCTCCAGATCAGTAAATGCTGCCTTACCATATGCATCGGTTGTTTCTGTTCCAACCAGGTCAGTACACTGCGCATCCTTGTATAAGCCAAATACCGCACCCTGCAACAATGTAGTGGTACTCGCCACATCTACCTTGATAATCTGCAATTCAGCCGTTGTCTTTGTATTTGCAATCGTCTGAGCATTTGTTATTATCGTGTCTTCTATAAACGTGCCACTGACAATCGTTCCCTGCTTATAGGTCGTATTCCCATGGTCATCAATACTTGCCTTTATCACAACCTGCTTTGCCGCATCATACAGATACCCATCCGGCGACTTTGTCTCTACAACATAGTATACCTTCGATGCACCTGCTGTACCTGCCTCCAGAGAAGCAAATTCAACCTTACCATCTGTATCCGTAGTTCTTGTAAGACCTGTCGAAGCCGCTGTCGGAAGCTCTGTATACAATGTGAACTGAGCACCTGCCAACGGAGTATCATCCGCCGCATCCACTTTTGTAAGCTCAATTTTACCGGTCACTGTCTGAGAAGCGGTCTTCTTATTTTTGATTTCAACTTCCATTGTCTGCAAACCATTTATCACAGATACCGTCTTGAAAGCAGACATCGGAATCGTCTTAACTCGCTCCGTCTCGCTTGGAAGATCATATCCATCCGGTGCAACCGTCTCGTGAATCTTAACCGTTGCATCTTCTGATATCGTCAGATTATCAAAAACTGCATAGCCGCTGGCATCCGTCTGCGCCTCACCAACTTTTACCGTACCCGCATACATCTCGAATACCGCATCTTTCAGTACCTTTGATGAATCATCTGCATCTACCTTCTTAATCCGGATCCGCTGTCTTGTGCTGGCGCCGGCGGAAGAAGAAGAGAAATGTATGTTCTTAATTTCCTGTGATGTCTGCTCATATACATCTGCCAGCCCTATAAAAGATACCGAATTTGTAAGACTGGAAGGTAATTCTACATCTAAACAGTTAAATCTTGTGCGGAACTTAAATACATAGGTTGCAGTACCTTTATACTTGCCATTTCCATCTGTCGGAAGCTGCACTGTCAATTCCTGATTTACCACTGTAATAATATATTCAGAGCCTGGTACCTCTGTCTCCACTCCATTTACCACTTCATAGAGAGTTCCCATACTGTAATCATAATAAGATGCCAGCTTATCAACGATTCTTGGATTCACTGCCGCGCTCAGATCATACCCCGGCTTGTTAATTGTAATCGACCAGTCTATATAATTCTGGTTCTCGGAATATTTCGCAGTCTTATCTACTACGCCGCCTACTTTTCCGGTTACACTTGCAGTTTTCTCATCCTTGAGATGAACATCCCCGTCAAAATCAATTTCCGCCTTTGCCGTGTTGTTGTATGTACTCTCTGTATTGGATTCGTCTACCGTGACATCTGCCTTTGTATAATAGCGGATATAGAACTGTGAATTAAAATATCCGGAATCAAACAATGCATCACTTGCATCAAATGTATACGTCAGCGTTTTTCCATCTGCTGATACCTGTGGTTCTCTCGCATATACACCATTGTCCTGATCCAATCTCCATTCATCTGTTGCAATCTTAGAAGAACCTGCAATATACTTCTGATTACCGCCGATCGTATCTGTAATCAGAATCTTATTTTTCTTCATTTCCGATGCATTGACTCTGATCTGCCACATGATTGTTCCATCTGTCTGGATCTTTCCTGTCTTTTCAATCAGAGATGTCTTCTTGATCTCGATATTCCGTTCTGCTTCCGCCGTGGCCGGTGTTGTTGGATTTTTCCCTGAGGTCATCTCTACCTTGTTTTTTACACTCATCCACTGACCATTGAACGCTTCAATGCATTCGTCCTTCAGCTTTGTCACAACCGTTAAGGTGATTGCTCTGCCATCCAGTGCACCATTTGTAAATGTATATGTAAATCCATTTAATTCTGGCGCAACGTTCAATACTTCCTTCGTATCATCTCTCGTCACACTTACCAAATCCATTGTATCATATTTCGTTTCCACACTACTCGTCCACTTAGACAACTGTGGAAATGAATCTGTAATCTTTACCGTCCCCATAGCATCATACATTTCCGGATTCACCGTGATCTTCCATGTCAGAGTATGCAGGATACTGTCATATCCGATGCTTTCCTTTGTGATCATGGATACACCCTTTACAGAGACGTCTCCGGTTGTATAGTTGTTAAATTTACCACCATCCAGGGTACCCTTATTAGTCAGACTGGAAGCCGCCCAATCCGTCTGCTCCGTCTGATAGGTAAACTCATAATAGTGCGTATTCTCTGATGTTCCAAAGTTAATCTTAAAGCTATTATCATTTTTATCTGTTACAATATTGGGATTCGTTCCTGCCGGACTTGTAAAAGTAAAACTGTCTGGTCTTAATTTCTGCCCGGTTCCAATCGTGTCTGTATATGTACTTCCTGCAAGATCAAACCGGTCCGCGTTGATCTTAACCGTCCATGTAATCACGCCTCCATTGTTCACACCGGATTTTGATAATACATTCGGCGTTACTTTTACATTCGCCTTATTACTTGTAACGGACTTATCTTCCGTATCATCCGGATTGAAGGTAGATGTATTCTCCTTTGTTATAGAAGTTTCATTTGTAATAGTGGCACATAATCCAGGGTTATCTCTGTATCAAACGAAATTTTGATATCATAATAAGTATTACACTTATCCATATCAAAGCTTAATATATTTCCGTCCAGCTTCGGTGTAATTGTTCCACCATCTTCAAGCAATCCATCATACTTTACATTTCCGACATAGGTAAGTCCTTCCGGCAGCATATCCACGACTGTTCCACAGAAATCTTTTCTTCCCTGCGGGCATACCGATATCGTCCAGCGAATTACCTTTTTCCCTTCCGCTGTTGTTGTAACCGTACCGCTCTTCTGAATACCATAATCCGAATAAACCTTTGACGGATCATTACTGTTTGGTTTCGTAACATCAACTTTATATGTGTAGGATGTATCTCCGGCAGGGAACACAAGATCGCCCTTTTTATCACCTTCCGACAGTTCTGAGCTGAATTTACCATCAAATTTTACATAGAATGGGATATCGTTATTGTTCTGTACTGCATCTTCATAGAACTGGAATGTCAGTGTACCATCCCTCGATATCTGTACATTTCCGATTGATTTTCCATTCTTGTCGAGCAACTCATGTTTTTTCTCTACATCCACACGAACTGTATCCGGCAGCTTATACACATACTTTGCAGATCCATCAATGACATTTCCATCTTTCAAAAGGAAGTTCAAGTCCATATTGATATCTGCATCACCCGGTATCGTGATTTCACTATCCTGTGTAAACTCTATCACATGGCTGACACCATCTTTATCTTTATAAACACCTTTTAATGTCAGACCATCTAATATTGCATTTGCATCTTTTAACAGATCTTTTGTCTCTCCGGCATATACCTGTATTCCATCTTCCTGCAATGTTAGTGACTGCTGTATCTCTTCCGTATTTTCTGTTGCTTCCGCTTCGGTTGTCTCAGTTTCAGGCTCCGTGGAAACATCTATATTCTGCGCCGGATACTCTTCCTCTGTTGTGGTTTCTGTCTCAGATGTTTCTTCCTCTGTCGTCTGTGCTTCTTCCGCAGCCGTCTCTACAGTTGCCTCTGTCTCCCCGCCTTCCGCAGCCGTCTCTACCGTTGTCTCCGTCTCCCCGCCTTCCGCAATCGGTGTATAGCTGATGTTCTGGAATAATGAAATTAACATCAACATCGAAAGCAGAAACGCAACTACTTTTTTTCTGGTTTTTTGTTTGTTCATAAACTCCATCCTCCATTTTCTTTTATCAAATGCATCCTCGCATTTATGCATTTGAACGATTTATGATAAACTCTGACGTCCCATCGTACAGAGAAAAATTAAGAATAATTACTGTTTATTATGTATATCGACAGTAACCCACTATTGCATAATATTCTACACGAAACCATCCGTATTTTCAATATATCATGCCTATAAAAGCACGCTATTTTTGACTATTTTTGAATCGTGCGCCGCTAGGCGCACCCACTAAAAAAACCTGCCACACCATCTCTGGTGTAGCAGGTTTTTTGTAACCATCTTCCGAAGTATGTTTACTCTTCGTCCTTCTTCTCCTCTGTGGATGCCTCTGCATCGTCATCATCAAAGAAGCTATCATCAAAGTCATCATCGTAATCATCGAAGTCGTCTAAGTAATCCGGTGTCAGGTACTTGTAAACTGCTACGCAGATACCTACGATGATTGTCAGAATACCAACGATCAATGCAACAGAGAGAAACGCGTTCTTTGCTTCTGTTACGCACTCGTCTTCTTTTACAACTTTTACTTCGTCACAACACTTTTTCATAGTTTTCTACCTTCCTTTCATCGCTACTGATATTATGATTTTACCACAGCTTATCCGATATTTCTACCGTCATTTACAACTTTTTCATTTTTACAAGGGATGCAAATAAATGTTTTTCTCCGACACGGTCAAAATTCACCACGATTTCCTGGTCATCGCCCGATGGAATCACATCGATTACCTCTCCATTTCCGAACTTGATATGGCGTACTTTATCTCCTACCTCATAGCTTGCCGGTGCCGACGCTGTATTCCCCATCGGAAATGCCTTCCCGAATCCCGG
>USFH01000141.1 GCA_900553925.1 uncultured Clostridium sp. | reverse complement strand
TTCCGCGTTCGCTATATGCCTTTGCATTCGGTGCTTTCTTTATCTGGGCAGTCAGATAGGTGATTGCCTGTTCTAATTCTCCAAGCTTTAAGCAGGTGGAACCGATATAGAAGTCAATAAGCGGTTTCGAAGCATTTTGTTCCTGTGTTTTTATGAAATGCTGCAACGCCTCTTTGTAAGAAGCATTGCGTAAACAACATAGTCCAAGCAGGAACGAAACATCGCTGCAATCAAACAGATCGGTATTTTCTTTATCGAATTCTTTGGCAAGCAATGTCAGAATCTTGTATGCGGCTTCATGATCTCCCCTCAGAAAATACAGTCTTGCGCGACAATATTCCATGGAATCACTTGGGCTTTTGTACACGCTGTAGCGTTGAATCGTATCCTCTGCCTGATCATATTGTCCTGCATCAAGAAACAACTGTGTCTCTACAGCGTAAGGCTGTGCCAGATATGGGTACAGGTGTATCGCACGTTCACAGGCATTATAGGCCTCCTGAATGTATTTTAATTCCTTGCAGGCTCTTGCCTTGAACAGGAAACCGATATAGTCCTGTGGCTCTTTCTGAATCAGCATTTCGCACGCTTTCAGACATTCCATATACTGTTTCTGCATAAAACGAAGTTCACAGAGTGCTTCATAGGACAAGATAATCTCCTCATGGTCTGTGGATAATGCTTTTGTAAGATAGTGCTCTGCCTGTGTGAAGTCCTTCAGCTTAATATAACAGTCAGCAATCAGAAAATTCACATATGGATAACGTTTCCGCTTCTTCTCTGCATCGTCAGACATATCATTTTCAGGCAGGGATTCTATCAGGTGTGCCCATGTGAAAAAACATTCTCTTGCATTATTATAATCTGCCATTCCAAGATAACAACGACCAAGCACATTATAATATTCAAACTCACGATCATGATCCGGCTCGAAGCTTCGTAAAAAGGACACTGCTTCCTTGAACTGATAGCTCTGATAATAGCTCCAGCCAATCTCCATCTTTGATGCGGTATCATCCGGCTGTTCTTTGAGATGGGCGAAGTTTGCCTCAATCATTTTCTGATTTGCGCGCACCATACCGATACGGACATTATCATCATAATGATTTTCTTTGAGAAGCTCCATGAACTGGTCTCTTGACGATTTGAACTTTCCCAGACGGAATGCAATCTCAGCCTGTTTGACGCGGACGAAGTAATCATCCGGATTCATCGATAAGGCATGGTCATAATATTTGCCCGCAAGATCATATTGTTTACGAATCAGAAAGATATCACCGCAGAACAGCTGCAGGGTAATATCCTTTGGTGCCTGTGCAGTCAAAGCTTCTGCACGCTTGGCAATACTGCTGAATTCCTCCGCATAGGTGTCTGCGTAAAGCGTATCAAAATCTACGCCCTTCTTCTGCTCCGGAGTCAGGGCATTGATGCGGCTGTCAAATGTATCGTGGCAGATCTGTAATTGCAGCCGCAACTCACACAACTGTAGATACAGATTCGAAAACGTATAGGCTTGTTTGATGTAGGAAATTTTCTTCGCAGCCTCATCCTGATTGTGTGCACGGATCAGCCGGTCAAGCTCGATATAATCCCTTATATACGCATCGATCTGCTCCGGGCGCTCATCTCCACGTAAATTGAAAAGCTCGTAGTTGATAATGTCATCATATTTCGCATTGTTAATGATATAATCGAGAAAATTCTCCGGATAATGCTCTGCAAGTTCTCTTTTATTTTCAGCGATGTCAAACCGGTCTACGATCACGCGCCACACCTTCTGTGGCAGGAAAATATGTTCCAACAGAAAACGCATAAGAAACATAAATGCGTCCTCACACGTGTCTAAAGCTACGAAATAATCTGTATCAAAAAGAGCAGTCCAGCAATCCGGATCAATTCTCCTTGCGTAATTATTATACAAGTCACACAATGCCTGCTCTTCCGAATTTTGCCAGGATGTTTCAGATGGCTCTGTTGTTTCTTCCTGGTCAGCCAGACGCACTGCCTCCTCGTATGCTTTTCGAAGCTCCATAAACCCTTCCGGATCATCTTCCGGATTGACAGAAGAAAGACGCATTCGATAGGCTTTCTTCAATGCGTCTTTATCCTTCGTCTGTTCAATTTTCAGAACATCCCATATATTCATTAAGCTAACATTCCCTCAAGTGTTTCACGGATTGCTTTGATGAAGTTCTCGCTGTTTAATACAGTGACATCCTTCATTGTTGTGATAAGAGCAAGATCCTTTGTCATCTTGCCGTCTTCAATCGTCTTGATTGTCGCCTGCTCAAGCTTATCGGCAAATTCCATCAGCTCCGGAATATTGTCAAGCTCGCCACGCTTTCTCAAAGCACCGGTCCATGCGAAGATCGTTGCAACAGAGTTCGTCGATGTCTCCTCGCCCTTTAAGTGCTTGTAATAATGTCTCTGGACAGTTCCGTGTGCTGCCTCATACTCGTATTTTCCATCTGGAGATACAAGTACGGATGTCATCATGGCAAGAGAACCGAATGCAGACGAGATCATATCACTCATAACATCACCATCATAGTTCTTGCAAGCCCAGATAAATCCACCCTCAGACTTCATAACACGGGCAACTGCATCATCAATCAGAGTATAGAAATACTCGATGCCGGCAGCGTCAAACTTCTCTTTGTATTCTTTGTCGAAGATCTCCTGGAAGATATCCTTGAATGTATGGTCGTATTTCTTGGAGATCGTATCTTTTGTCGCAAACCACAGTGTCTGTTTTGTATCGAGCGCGTAGTTGAAACAGCTTCTTGCAAAGCTTTCAATAGACTTGTCGATGTTATGCTGTCCCTGAATCACACCCGGGCCGTCAAACTTGTGGATGGTCTCCTTGATTACCTGTCCGTCCTCGCCTGTAAATACAAGCTCTGCTGTACCGGCTCCCGGCACATCAATCTCTACGCTCTTATAGACATCGCCATAAGCATGTCTTGCGATTGTGATTGGCTTCTTCCAGTTCTTTACGCATGGCTCAATTCCCTTGACAACGATTGGTGCACGGAATACAGTTCCGTCTAAGATTGCACGGATCGTTCCGTTTGGACTCTTCCACATTTCCTTCAGGTTATACTCTGTCATACGTGCAGCATTTGGTGTGATCGTTGCACACTTGACTGCGACACCATACTTCTGTGTTGCGTATGCAGAATCAAAAGTAACCTTATCGTTTGTCTCATTTCTGTACTCCAGACCAAGGTCGTAATACTCGGACTTTAAGTCGATAAATGGGTAGATTAATTCATCCTTGATAATCTTCCAAAGGATTCTTGTCATCTCGTCTCCGTCCATCTCTACCAGTGGAGTCTTCATCTGAATTTTTGCCATTGTAATTATCCTCCTGATTTTAATTGCGTGGTTTGCGAATTGTATCCTGCACGTTATCTAAGTGTTGTCTGTAATTATATAATTGCTTGCAGACACGCTCTCGCTCACTTCCACACGCAGTGGTACTAAATTCGCGCCAACAAGTTGCCGCTTATTAAGTACCAGCGTGTTCCAATGGTCTGCAAACAAATTAATAATTACAGACAACACAATATACAATTTGATTGAATGGATACAATTCGCTATTTACGTTATTTTATAAATTATACACGATTGTTATTGTAACATATTGACAGTTATTTGAAAATATCACTTTTTATAATAATCGTTGGATTGATTTATTTTATTGTTTATTTGCGCACGAAAATAAAAATATCTGTGTTAATTACCTCAAAAATTTGACCTTGGGGTTATTGTTTGAATGTGGTTTCGTAGTCGAGGAAGTCGACGAGGAAGTGTTTTTCCTTCAGGGCTTCTTCGATTTCATCGAGGATATCTTCGCTCTCGGCTTCGATCGTGTGAAAATGATAGCCGGAGGTTGTGTTCGATAAAAGGGACGATTTGCTTTGTTTCAGATCTTCCACGAACTTACGGATATCGCGGCGGCTCTTGATATTTAATGGTGCTGTGACCTTGCCGTAGGTGCGGTGGTTTACCATAACATCTAAGACGATTCCTCCGAAATCGACAATCGTACTTAATTCTTCTTCTGCCTTCTCATCGGTGTGACAGACCTTTACAATCCGCTGGCAATTCTGGCTGCCTGCAGCTTTCTCGTACACATAACCACGCGGAGTTGATACGATCGAATGCCCTTTTGAACGGAGCAATGCGATATCCTGTACGACAACCTGACGGCTGACATGATAGATTTCTCCGATTTTTCCACCCGATAAGGGTTCATCGGAGCGCAGCAACAACGCAAGCAGCTTCTCTCTGCGTTCATCTCCGGATAAAATTGTCTGCTCCATCTGCGTTTCCTCCTTGATTGAAATAGATTGTGGTAACATAATTAGTCAACCGGATGCAGATGCTTCAAGCTGATATCTAAGATTGGAGCGGAATGTGTCAGCGCCCCACTCGATACATAATCGACACCAAGCTTTGTGATCGTCTCGATATTTTCTTTTGTGATATTTCCGGAACACTCCGTCTTGGCACGTCCATCGATGATCTTAATTGCTTCTGCCATCAGCTCCGGGGACATATTATCAAACATGATGATATCGGCTCCTGCTTCCACGGCTTCTCTGACCATATCCAGATTCTCGGTTTCTACTTCAATCTTGCAGACAAACGATGCATATTCTCTTGCCATCTGAATTGCTTTTGCCACACCACCTGCGGCGTCGATATGATTATCCTTCAGCATGACGGCGTCAGACAGATTGTATCTGTGATTATTTCCGCCGCCGGCACGAACCGCATACTTCTCGAAGATACGCATGCAAGGTGTTGTCTTTCTTGTGTCAAGCAGTTTGGTACTTGTTCCCTTTAAAAGTGCTGCAACATTATTCGTATAGGTTGCAATACCGCTCATGCGCTGCAGATAATTCAGTGCCGTACGCTCACCGGATAGCAGCACTCGGATATCTCCGACAACCGTTGCAAGCACCTGCCCGTTTGTCACGGCATCGCCATCCTTGATCTGATTTCCATCTTTTTCGGCAAAAAACACTTCCGTATTCGGATCCAACATCGTAAATACACGCTTAAATACCTGCAATCCGGCTATGATTCCGTCCTGTTTCGCAAGCAATGTAACTTCGCCCTTCTTATACTCCGGCATCACGGCGTTCGTGCTGATATCCTCGCTGTTGATATCCTCTTCAAGCGCCATCTTAATATACTTATCTGCAACTAACTGCATTGTAATCTCATTCATGTGTCTAATCTCCTTTTTTTTTAATGTACACGATCATTGTACATGATTTTTGGTATTGGTAGTACATATATTTTATTTTGAATTGTTCCATATACGATGTATTGAAACTAAGAAATTCTAAGATGTTCTGATATAAATTATGAACCCGTACGCAACCGCCGGATTGGTATTGCCCCCTCGCGTTGCTCAGCGGCAGATTGTCGGGCGCATCCTAAATATGAACTTCGTTCATATGCGCCCTCCGC
>USFH01000140.1 GCA_900553925.1 uncultured Clostridium sp. | reverse complement strand
CCCGGCTTTACATGCTGAAACTCTATTACCTGACAAGGCTGACCATCACATACAAAAGTCACACCATTTCTGAAATCACTTGCTTCCATAATTATCCTCCTAAAATAACATATACATTCGAAATTAAATACATTCAGTATCTTTGTTATTCTAATATACCTAATAAAAATTTTCAATAACTTTTCCGGAATTTCTGAAATTTTTCATTAAAAATCTATCTAATCCCCTATTTTACCATTCGGTATGCAACCAATTATGTTGCTTTTTTTCGTATATTTTATATTCAATTTACATTTTTTGTATAAATTTCACAATTTGTTCACGGGAAATGATTTGCCAAAATATTGAAATTATAGTATGCTAATATATAAGTTATCGCAAACTGCGATAAACATATAGCATAAAATTCGCATATATCATATATGTGCAATTATCAGACTGTGTCATTGTCTATCAGCATGTACTTATTGCATTGTTACATTTGCTGGTTTCAGCGTCTGCAATGCATCATTAATAAATCAGATAAGGAAGTGAATATATGAATCAACAGGAATTTTCAGCAGTCACACCGGAGTTCGAGCGTTTGGCAAAATTATGCGAAAGCCACGATGTGATTGATCCCGAATTGTATACAAAATATCAGGTAAAGCGCGGGCTGCGCGATTTAGACGGCAAAGGAGTTCTGACAGGCCTTACAGAGATCTCCACAATCATCTCCTCTGAGGAGGTAAACGGTGTCACAATACCAATCGACGGCCAGCTCTACTACCGTGGAATTAACATTTACGATCTGGTCAGAGGCTTTACTTCCGAGAAACGTTTTGGTTTTGAAGAAACTGTCTATCTTCTGCTCTTCGGCGAGCTGCCGAACAAAAAAGAGCTTGCAGATTTCAACACGCTGCTCGGTTCCTACCGGAAGCTGCCACATTATTTTGCAAGAGACATTATATTAAAAACTCCGACACCCGATATCATGAATGCTCTTGCGAAAAATATCCTCACACTCAGTTCTTACGATACAAACGCCATGGATGTCAGCATTCCGAACGTCCTTCGTCAGAGCATTGAGCTGATTGCGAATTTCCCGGCGCTTGCCGTGTACTCGTATCAGGCATACCGCCACTACGAGCTTGGGAAGGGACTTTATATCCACAAGCCAAAGCCGGAGCTTTCCACTGCCGAGAATATTCTGCGCCTCCTGCGTCAGGATAAATCTTATACCGATACCGAGGCAAAGGTGCTCGACTTAGCGCTCGTACTCCATGCTGAGCATGGCGGTGGTAACAACTCCACATTTACAACACACGTTGTTACTTCCTCTGGTACGGATACCTATTCTTCGGTTGCCGCTTCCCTCTGCTCTTTGAAGGGACCAAAGCACGGTGGTGCCAATGTCAAGGTAAAGCGTATGTTTGACGATCTAAAAGAGCACGTCCGTGACTGGGATGATAAAGATGAAATCCGCCAGTATCTGTGCGATATTCTGGACAAGAAAGCCTTCGACCGTTCCGGACTGATCTACGGAATGGGGCATGCAGTATATTCCATCTCCGATCCACGTGCGAATGTATTCCAGACCTTTGTCGGAAAACTGTCTGAGGAAAAGCACAAGGAAAAAGAATATAAGCTTTATATGGATGTCGCTGAGATTGCGAAGGAAGTCATCGCCGACAAGCGCAAGATCTATAAAGGTGTAAGCCCGAACGTTGATTTCTACAGCGGTTTCGTGTACACCATGCTTGATCTGCCGGAAGAACTCTTCACTCCGATGTTTGCCGTTGCCCGTATCGCCGGCTGGAGCGCCCACCGTATCGAAGAACTGATCAATACCAACAAGATCATCCGACCGGCTTACAAGTCGATTGCGGAAAACCGTGCATATACACCAATTGCAGAGCGGTAAGAAATTATTGAAACGGAATCTAATCAGGAAAATGGTAAAGGGGAACGATTTCTCGTTCCCCTTTGTTTTTGATATTCCACATTCTTTTTTCTTAACTAACTTCGTACCCAACGGGGCCAAAGTTAAAATCAGACGTTTTCTCCCGTTTCTACAACCCTCGTTCTTTAAGCTTTGATACAAGCTGCACATAGAATTCGCGCACATCAAATCCCGGAATATCCTCACGATTCAAGTCGATCACATCGCCGTGTGAAATTCCCCGCTTGCCCTTTACAGTCAGGAACTGGTAGTCTTCTCCCCATGCAAAAGACTTTTCTCCAACCAAACCATCATTCGGTCCGTCAAACCGTTTAACAAGCAGATACGACAGATTGAGCGGGAATCGTCCGGATGATGGACGATTCAATTTCGAGCCAAAAGACTGGTAATAAATCCCCGGTACATTCTTGACTTCTTCATTGAAGCTTGCACAGCTCGTAGAAGTGAGATCATGCACAGCCGCCATGAAATCCGGATTCGTATCTCCAAGCTTTTCCGCCCCTGCATTGTATGCTTTTTCAATCGCCTTTTGCTGTGCCTCCGGAATATTGTCTAATAAATAATCGGCAAATTCACAGCCTCTGTGTGGCGTGTTGATTGTCGTAAATGACGCAATATAATCTCCTGCGGAAGTAAGTGCAATCGCCGCCCTCGTGTCAAGTCCACCTTTGGAATGTGCGATCACATTTACCTTCTCACAGCCGGTTTCCTCGACAATCTGCCTGATACGTGCCTCTAATTCCTTTGCACTATCCCGCACAGCCGCGGCACTGTTATGGTTTCCGTAATAGATCTTCGCACCATTTTCCGTAAGCTCCGCCGGTATTCTGCCCCAATAATTTAAGTGTTCAAAATCGCGGAAGAACACACCATGCACCATAAGTATCGGATATTTTGTTTTACATATCTGCTTATCTGCCCGCGCAGCATTTCGCTTCGCACGCAGCTTCTCGAACTTTACTTCCCGTCTTACCGTCCGGATAATAATATGCAGCATCACCAGATGCGCAATCGGAATCCAGCCACATATAAGCCCCAACACACGCCAGCGGATTCCCAGCTGCTGTGATGTCAGATACACGCTGATCATTCCAATCCAGAATATCGTAATCTCAACCAGGAAGATAATACACAGACGGATCAGCCAGTATTTTTTCTCTACCGTAATTCCTGCCGGACCATTCGCAAACCATCGCTCATAGAATCCGCAAAAGCCAAGAATCAGGTAGATGGCTGCAAGCAACGTTGTCACATAAAATATCTGCAACATGTTTTTACCGAAATTACATATCTTCAGTTTTCCTGTCATTGTTTTCTCCTATCGGCATTCTATCCCTGCAGTCCTGCTGACTGACGGATCATATCCTCAACAACAATATCATAAATCTCGCCAACTGTGTTGCAATACTCCAGCACCTTCCAAGGCTCATTCGTATGAAAATGAATCTTCACCAGATCCTCGTCTCCAGCCGCGATCAAGCTGTTTCCCTCGATATGATCCGTGATATAATCTGCGATTTCATCCTCATCCAAATCCTTATCTCTCCGGTCGATCAGCAACTGCGTATCATACCGATATGCAAACTGATCATCTTCTGCATCAATTGAATTCATTCCCATATTCGTATCCTCCATCTTCAATCTTTACTCTGCTTCCGTTATTTTCTTCGTAAGCACATGTCATCTCCAATTCCAGCGTAGCCGCTCCTAGGTCAGCATAATCCATCCAATGCCAGCGTAACTTTCCAATGCCAGCAATAACCTGCTTGCAGTGCTACCTGCGTCGCTCCAGCTTCGCGGCCCGCATCATATAGCTTACATTGTTCACAAGCAGAATCATACATACATATACAAATCCTATAATATCTGTCTTAAACAAAAATGTAAAGATAAATGTGACAATACACAAGATCAGGCATACTACATTTGTGCTCAAAAATGCCTGATTTGTTTCCTATCTTTACTCATCTTTCACATCTTACTCCTCACGCCCAGTTTTCTCCCCCGCCACCTACCTATCAGCTTCCAGTTTGTGTTTTCTCGCTTGCTCTACCTTGAAAAAACACACGACATGTGTTTTTTCACTTGCTTATATGCTTTTACACACAGTTTTCTCTCCGCCACCTACCTATCAGCTTCCAGTTTGTGTTTTCTCGCTTGCTCTACCCTGAAAAAACACACGACATGTGTTTTTTCACTTGCATATATGCTTTTACACACAGTTTTCTCTCCGATTCCTGCCTATCAGCTTCCGGGGCGTGTTTTCCCGCCTGCAAACCCCCGCACGCTAAAAAACGCCACGCGATTGGGGAATCCCAAACGCATGGCGTTTCATAAACTCTAAACTTATTCTGCTTTTCCGATTGAAAGGAATCCATTGTCGTTGGACTGAAGCAGGAATGAAAGTCCGATCTTCTTCTTTGCTTCCTCGGTTGCAACATAGATTTCCCCAGTCTCAACCAGAGATTTTGCAATCTCAAGCACCTTATCCTTGAACATCATCATCTCACGGCGATCTCTGGAACTCAGCTTGAACAGATACTGGTTCTTCGAGCTGATCAACAGGATGCTGTAAGAATGTACGTTGTTCTTTGTCTCACGCATACCGGAACCAATCATACGGGAGTTCGCAATGATAATCTCAGCATTCTCGTCCGGCAGATACTCAGAAAGAATCAGCTTGTAAATCTTCAGATAATCCTCCTCCTGATCTGCGCTGACCGGCATCTCAGCAACCGCAAACTCCACAACGGAATCCGCAAGCTTGATTGTACCGCCCTCATCGTTGATCACAGCCGTACTCTCCTTCGGAACACACAGGCGGAAGAACTTGTTCTCGATAACCTTCTGTCCGCTCGTCGGTTGCTTGATTACAAGGTCTGTGTACTTCTTCTCCAGCATATTCATGGATATAATCGCACTGTCATCCCCCGTCTCCGCAATCTCACACAACTCATTATACAAATCCACGATGCCCGGTGTAATATAGGCGACCATCTCTACAATCTTCTTCACGGCCGGAACATATGCCTGCTTTGCACTGTGCATGTAAAGCTCAATCTGCTTGCTCATATCACTTGTCTTGCCAGCCTTATACTCAATTACCTTGAAGAGGTTGTCCTTATCAAAATCCTCATAACCGTTGTCGTAAGCCTTCTCAAAATACTTGATACTCTTGATCTC
This sequence comes from uncultured Clostridium sp., assembly GCA_900553925.1. Lineage (GTDB taxonomy): Bacteria > Bacillota > Clostridia > Lachnospirales > Lachnospiraceae > Coprococcus_C. The sequence continues at coordinate 369 of USFH01000140.1, read as the reverse complement.
ACCGTGATAATTCTCATCTGCCTCCTGCTGCTGGTAGATCTTACCAAGCTCGTAAGCTGCCTGATAGCTTCCCAAGCCAAGGGCTTCCAAAAATGCTTTTTCAATCTCATATGAATTTGCAATATAGAACACCTGACTCTGCTTGTACAGTGCAACCTTCAATGCTGCCTGTCCGCTTCCGGCTTCTACGGAACGCTCCCATGTTTCTACAGCGCGCTGCAGATCCTCGTTACCAAGCTCCTGAATATCCTTGATATACGCTTCTGCCTCCAGAATACCATTTGCCTGTGCTTCCTTGAAATACTCTAACGCCTTAATACCATCCCGCTTCGTACGAAGCACACCATAGTAATAAAAACGTCCAAGATA
>USFH01000139.1 GCA_900553925.1 uncultured Clostridium sp. | reverse complement strand
CGGCAAGCATCTATGGCATGGTGATTTTATTTATCGGGTTGCTCAGTGGAATCATTCAGCTCGATGCAGTGAAGGATGTCGGGAAATTCCTGATCGAGATCATGCCGGTCATGTTTATACCGGCAGGGGTTGGTCTGATGGCATCATGGGGTACATTGAAACCGGTGTTAGTACCGGTCAGTGTGATCACGGTTGTAGCACTCGTTGCGGTTATGGGTGCAACCGGACGTGTATCCCAATGTGTGATCAAGAAATCCAAAGCAAAAGAAAAGGCAAAGGAGCAGGAGATATGAAAGATTTATTTCAGACATCCATGTTCGCAGGTGTGACACTCAGTCTGCTTGCGTATCTGGCAGGTTTATTATTAAAGAAAAAGTTTAAGCTTGGAATCTTCAATCCATTGCTCATCTCGATAATCCTTACGATCATCGTGCTTGTATGTGCGCATATTGATTACGATACGTACAACAAGGGTGCCGTGTACTTAAGCTGGTTTCTGACACCGGCTACGGTCTGTCTGGCGATTCCGCTGTATGAGCAGTGGCAGTTGCTAAAGCGGAATGTCAAAGCGGTGATGCTTGGAATCACAGCAGGTGTACTTACGAGTCTGACGACGGTATTTGTACTGTCGAAGCTCATGGGACTTACCCATCAGGAATATGTCACAATGCTTCCGAAGTCCATTACGACAGCCATCGGTATGGGAGTATCGGAAGAACTTGGCGGTTATGTGACAATCACGGTTGCCGTCATCGTAGTAACAGGTGTGATTGGCAACATCTTAGGCGAGTTCATATGTAAGCTCTTCCGTATTACGGAACCAATCTCCAAGGGACTTGCACTTGGGTCTTCATCCCATGCAATCGGTACAGCCAAGGCAATCGAGATGGGCGAAGTGGAAGGTGCGATGAGCAGTCTGGCAATCGCTGTCACCGGAATCCTGACTGTTGTACTCGCATCCGTCTACGCAAATTTCATGTAAGGAAGGTAGAGAATATAATTGATAATTGTACATGGTTAAGAATATGTATATGCATTTGTATGTGACTAACAATTCACAAGCAGACCGTTGAAGCACGCTGGTACTTAATGAACGGCAAACTTGTTTGACGTGAATTTAGTACCACTGCGTGATGAACCGAGCGAGAGCGTGTCTGCGTTGAAATGTTAGTCACATACAAATGTAGTAGAATTTAACCATATGCAATTAGGAATTAGGAGGTGTTCGTTATGATTATTACGATTGGTAGAAAATGTGGCTGCTGCGGAGACGAGATCGGTCATGCGTTGGAACAGATCTATCATATTCCATTTTATGATCGGTCGGTCATCTCAGAGCTTGCAAAAGGGTATGGAATGTATGACCGGTATCCGGATTTCTATGGGGAAACCCCGATGGATACACTGATGTACACGATATCCCAGACAGAGAGTGAAAACGTGTTTTATGAGACACCGAAGAAAGCATTGTCCGAAATCTTAGACGGAAAAAACTGTATTATTTTAGGTCGATGTGGTAATTATGTATTCAAGGATCGGAAGGATAAGCTTGCAATCTTCCTGACCGGAGATGATGCGATGCGGATTGAGACGATCGCGAAGAAGCATGGAATCCCGGAGCGCCAGGCGAAGAAGCTTGTACAGACAACCGATGAACGCCGGGCGGCATACCACAAATATTATACCGGGGAGACATGGGGCATGGCAGAAAACTATGACCTGTGCCTGAATGTCTCGAAGCTTGGTACGGCAGGTACGATCGCAATGATTGAGCAATATATCAGACAGACTGGGTTAGAGTAGGTGATGAGAAAATGGAGAAACAGACAACACAGGAATATGAAAAAGCAATCGCCTATGTCATAGACCGGATCAAGGAAGGTTCTCTGCAGCTAGGCAGCAAGCTTCCGCCGGAACGAAGGATTGCCGAGGAGCTTGGCATCGGCAGAAATTCCATCCGGGAAGCAATCAGTATCCTGCATGGCATGGGACTGATCGAACGGGTACAGGGTTCCGGCAATTATGTGTCAAAGCATGTGGGCGAGTCTATCCGCCAGTCGTTTACGGTGATGCTGGCACTCGGAACGATTACGAAAGAGGAAATATTTGAATTCCGGCGGGTGATGGAGAAGGCAGTCTGCTCGAATCTGATTGCGAAAGGACTGTCCTATGAATATGAGTCAATCTTAGAGACAAAGCTGGAAGAAATGAAGCTGTTCGAGGGCAAAGATCTGACCGATGTGGATAAGGAGTTTCACGACACCCTGATTCAGGCAACCGGAAATCACCTGTGGGCGGTTTTGATGGAGGCCGTGACTGATGCATACCGGGATTGGATCAATTACGTGATCGAGCTTGCCGATGAACCGGTGCGGGATAAGCTCCTGCAATGCCATGCGGACATCTACCAGAATCTCATACAGAAAAATGAGCCAGCCATGCTTTTGGCGATTGACAGGCATTATGATTTGATAGAACAGATGGTTTAATTATGTTAAAAATGCTAAAATAACAATCTGTTTGGGTTGTTTTTTTATAGAAAAATACGTTTTACTTTCGACAAAAAAAGGTATACACTTTTCCTTGGGTAGAAAGGATAAAACGAGAAAAGGAGATGGTTTTTTTGGAAGATCTTGCAAAAGACCTGATGGAAGAACTGAACTGTGAGACCGTCTTTACGATTCCAATCTTCGGTGGTATCGACGTATCGGAATCTGTGGTCGTAACATGGATTATCATGGCAGTGCTAGTTCTTGTGGCAATCATCCTGACAAGAAACATGAAGATTGATCACATCAGCAAACGTCAGGCAATCGCAGAGACGATTGTTACAAAGCTGACCGGTATGGTGGAGGATATGATCGGACCGGAAGGAAAAGCGTATGTCCCATATCTGACAACTGTATTGCTGTATATTGGTGTATCAAACATCATTGGATTGTTTGGATTCAAGTCCCCAACCAAAGATTTAAATGTCACGATCGCACTTGCGGTTATGAGCATCGTCTTAGTTGAGGCGGCAGGTATTTACCATCTGGGTGTGAAGAAGTGGCTGCATAAGTTCGTAGAACCGATTGCAATCGTTACTCCGATCAATATCTTAGAGGTATTTACACGTCCATTGTCACTGTGCATGCGACTTTTTGGTAACGTGCTTGGTGCATTTGTAATTATGGAACTGATCAAGATGGTTGTTCCGGTTGTTCTGCCGGCAGTCTTTTCTTTGTATTTTGATCTGTTTGATGGATTGCTGCAGGCATATGTATTTGTATTTTTGACATCACTGTATATCAGTGAAGAGATTGAACAATAAACGAAAAGGAGATAATTAGTATGGGTACAATAATCGCAATTGGTGCAGGTATTGCAGTTTTAGGAGCGCTTGGCGCAGGTATTGGTATCGGTATTGCAACCGGTAAGGCAGCAGAGGCAATCGCAAGACAGCCGGAGGCAGAAGGTAAGATCAACAAGACATTGATTCTTGGTTGTGCACTTGCAGAGGCAACCGCTATTTACGGTTTCGTTATCGCACTTATGATCATAGTAATGTTGAAGTAATCACAGGAAAGGCAGGGTGGTAACATGCTCCGAGTAGATTGGAATTTATTACTTACCATAATCAATCTGCTGCTTTTGTTCGTGTTGATGCGGATTTTCCTGTTTAAGCCGGTACAGAAGATCATTGCTGCGCGTCAGGAGGAAGCGGACAGACAGTTCAAGGAAGCGGACGAGAGCAAGCAGGCGGCAGAGGAAGCAAGAAAGCAGTATGAGGCAAGTCTTGCAAATGCGGAGGAAACCAAGAAGCAGGTGCTTCAGGAGGCAAGACAGACCGCAGATGCAGAATATAAGCGGATTGTATCAGATGCTGAAAAGACCGCAAAGCAGGTAAAGGAAGATGCAATCACAGATGCAGAGAACCAGAAGGCACAGATACTGAAGAAAGCAGAAAAAGATATTGCCGATATGGTTGTCGATGCAACAGTTAAGATTGTTGGAGAGAAAAAAGGTGCAGACGTGGATAACGCGCTGTACGACAAATTTTTAGATAAAGCAGGTGATGAAACGTGATTCGAGCAGCGAAGGACTATGCAGCGGATTTGAAGCTCGTTGAAAACGCGAAGTCAAATCTGCAGAGCGTAAAGGATATTTTAGAAGCAGTTCCACAGATCGGTGTGGAGTTTGAAGATCCAACCGTGTCGTTAGAGAAGAAACATCTGGTGATTGACCGGGTGTTCCCGAAGGAGATCCGGAACTTCTTAAAGGTGTTGTGTGACAATGGCGATTTCGGATTGTTAGATGAGATCGAGCAGGCATACATGGAGCTGACGAAGACACCGGAGAAGGTGGAGGCACAGGCAGAACTCACATATGTGACACCACCGACACCGGAGCAGATGGAGCGGATCCGGTTGTTCCTTGCGAAGGAATGCAACAATCCGGATATCAAGATCGTTGGTAAGGAAGATGCATCCATCAAGAGTGGATTCATCATCCGTGTTGGAAACAAAGAGTACGACTGGAGTGAGCAGGGCCGTATCGACCAGCTGCAGAAACATATCAACCAGTCGCTTTCCAGCAAGAAGCTTGCAACCGTAAGCGAGGAGAGCATCATTTCTATCCTGCGTGCCGATATCGCAGATTTCGAGCTGGCGGCAAAGGATAAGGAAATCGGTGTTGTAAACTGGGTTGGTGATGGTATCGCGAATGTTGACGGTATCGACCATGCATTTTACGGTGAAATCGTTCTCTTTGACTGTGGTGTCAAGGGCATGGTACAGGACGTAAGACGGGATGAGATTGGTGTTATCCTGTTTGGCCGTGATACAGAGATCAAGGAAGGCAGCCGTGTCGTTCGTACCGGTAAGATGGCCGGTATTCCGGTTGGAGATGCATTCCTTGGAAGAATCGTAGATGCACTTGGTGCGCCGATTGACGGACAGGGTGACATCGCGCAGGATGGTTACCGTCCAATCGAGAACCCGGCACCAAGTATTGTAGATCGTAAATCCGTATCGGTTCCGATGGAGACCGGTATTTTGTCAATTGATTCGATGTTCCCAATCGGTCGTGGACAGCGTGAGCTGATCATCGGTGACCGACAGACCGGTAAGACTTCGATTGCGATGGATACGATCTTAAACCAGAAGGGCAAGGATGTTGTCTGTGTCTATGTGGCAATCGGACAGAAGGCATCGACAATCGCGAAGTTAGTGAATACATTGAAGAAAAATGATGCGCTGGATTATACGATCGTCGTTGCAGCAACGGCATCCGATCCGGCACCGTTGCAGTATATTGCACCATATGCAGGTACAGCACTTGCAGAGTATTTTATGTATCAGGGCAAGGATGTTCTGATCGTCTATGATGATCTGTCCAAGCATGCGGTTGCCTACCGTGCAATCTCACTTTTGCTGGAGCGTTCACCGGGACGTGAGGCATATCCGGGTGATGTATTCTATCTGCATTCAAGACTTCTTGAGCGAGCAGCAAGAA
>USFH01000138.1 GCA_900553925.1 uncultured Clostridium sp. | reverse complement strand
AGTAAGGGCAAAGGTTCCAAATGGACAGGGATACCTTCCGGCATTCTGGTTAATGGCTAACGATGAGAATGTATATGGTCAGTGGCCAAGATGCGGTGAGATTGATTGTATGGAAGTTATGGGGCAGGATACAAATAAGTTGTACGGAACCATACATTACGGAAATCCACATGCAGAAAGTCAGGGAACCTATACAATCGAAGATGGTCCGTCGTTCTCCGATGAATTCCACACATTTACATGTGATTGGGAACCAGGCAAGATTACATGGTATGTAGATGGAAAAAAGTATCATGAGGAAAGCAACTGGCATTCAACAACAGAAGGACAGGGAACACTTACATATCCAGCACCTTTCGATCAACCTTTTTACATTATTTTGAACCTCGCAGTTGGTGGTTCATGGGTAGGAAATCCAAACGAGGAAACAAGTTTTGTTGACAATCCGTTTGTTGTTGATTATGTAAGAGTCTATCAGAAAGATTCTTATGATGAGAATGTAACACGTCCAGAAGTTAAGTTTGAGCCTACAAACGAGCCAGACGACAGCGGAAACTATATTAAGAACAGCACATTTGCAGAGGCAGAGGATTTGACAGATGATACAAATTGGAAATTCATAACTGCTTTGGATGGTGCTGCAACAGCAGAAATCAAAGATAACTCTATGGTTATCAAGACAGAAAAAGCAGGTACTGTTGATTACAGTGTACAGTTAGTACAGGCAAATATTCCTTTTGAAAAGGGTGCAACTTATGAAGTAAGTTTTGATGCAAAAGCATCTGAGAATCGTAAGATGAATGTAGATGTTAAGGCTCCAGACCGTGGATACCAGTCATATATGAAAACCATGGTTCCAGAGCTTACAACGGAGATGAAGCACTTCAGCACACAGTTCGTAATGAAGGCAGATTCCGATGTGAATGGACGTTTAGAGTTTAATATGGGTAATGCAGGTTTAGGCAATATCGTTCTTCAGAACGTAGCTGTTAAGAAGATTTTGAATCCAGATCCGAATGCAAAGGAAGAAAAGACAATTCTTGCAAATGGAAGCTGTATCTATAATGGATCTTTCCAGGAAGGTAAAAACCATCTTGGATATTGGGATATAACACCAGAAGGTGCAGATATTAAGGTAACAGGTCTTTCAGATGGAAGAAGATTGGTCACAGAAGGAAAAAATGTAACAATCAGTCAGTCAGATCTTGCATTTAAGGAAGGAACAGCATATGCATTGAGCTTTGATGCGTATGCGCAAAATGGAGCAACTGTCGTTGCAACTGTTGGCGGAAACACATATAAAGTAAATGTTGAAGCAGGAAATGAAAAGAAAGATTATGTTGTAAAGATTCCTGCAACAGCAAAGTTTACAGACAAGACAGTTTCATTGAAAATCGAAGGTGCAATCTCTCTCGATAATGTAAAAATGGTAGAAGATGCAAAGATTAAGAACGGATCATTCAATGATAATCTTTCAGGATATGAAGTATATGTAGACGGCACAGCAAAAGCAACTGTTGTTGTTGACAGTTTAAAAGAAAATAATGCATTGGATGTGACTGTAGATAATACAGGTGCGGATGACTGGAGAATACAGATTAAACAGAACAATGTATTGCTGGAAAAAGGAAAGAAGTATAAATTATCATATGAGGCTAAGTCATCCATTGATAGAAAAATCAGAGTTGTAATGCAGGGGGGAGAGGCTCTTGGATGGCCGGTATACTCTGAGCACAGCGATGATCAAGATGCAAATGATGGAATTGTAACACTTACAAGTGAATATCAGAAGTTTACTGAAGAATTTATAATGACAGAAGAGACAGACGCACAGGCATTCCTCAGCATCTGTTTGGGAAATGTAGGTGGTCAGATTACTGATCAGCACAGAATTGTAATTGACAATATTTCTTTGGTTGAGGCAGAGAATCTGACACCGGAGAATCCGACACCAGAGAATCCGACACCGGAGAATCCGACACCAGAGAATCCGACACCAGAGAATCCGACACCACAAAACCCAATTGTGAAGCCTGTAACAGTATCTTATTCTACACATATACAGAGTTATGGATGGAATAAAAGTGCAGCGAAGAATGGAGCAGTGGCAGGAACAACAGGAAAGGCAAAGAGATTAGAAGCGATTAAAATTTCTGTAGAGGGAAATGAAGATCTTGGCATTCAGTATACAACACACTGCCAAGGATATGGTTGGTTAAACTGGTCATCAAATGGTGAAATCAGCGGAACAACATGTGAAGCGAAGAGACTTGAGGCAATCAAGATTCAGTTGACAGGTGCAGACAGGGATAAATACGATGTATATTACCGCGTTCATGCACAGGGCTATGGCTGGATGAATTGGGCAAAAAATGGTGAGGCTGCCGGTACAGCAGGACTCGCGAAGAGACTTGAAGCAATCCAGGTAGTAGTTGTCAAGAAGGGTGAAAGCGTACCAGACAAGTTCGAAGGTGTAACAGCATCAGAAAAGAAAGCTTATATGGCAAGTGCAGCTGCAACAGCTGCAACAGTTGAAGGCTCAGATCGGGCACATGTCCAGTATCGTTCACATCTTCAGACATATGGATGGCAGAACTGGAAGAATGACGGAGATATTTCCGGAACAACAGGTAAAGCAAAGCGATTAGAGTCTTTGAAACTTGAACTTAAAAACAAAGATTATACAGGCGGTATCTGTTACAATGCACATGTGCAGACAATCGGATGGCAGGCCGATCCAAATAAATCTGCAACATGGAAGAAAGATGGTGAGTTTTGCGGGACAACAGGAAATGCAAAGAGATTAGAGGCAATTCAGATTGAGCTTTATGGTGAGATGGCAGAGCATTATGATATTTATTATCGTGTGCATTCACAGACATACGGCTGGATGAAGTGGGCCAAAAATGGAGAGATGTCTGGCACAACTGGTCAGCATAAAAGAATCGAAGGAATTCAGGTTGTGCTTGTGAAAAAAGGTGAACAGGCACCTTCGGATAATTACAAGGGAGCTGTTACAAATACAACAAAAACATTTCTCTCAAAATAGAAACTATCGATAGTCAAAATGGCGTTATCCATTACTTTGGATAACGTCATTTTTTAGTGCGTCTTGCGGCGCACGTTTCTGGATGGAACCTGGTTATGAAAAGAAATAAAATTGTAACAGTATTGATGCAGAAATGATGCATGCCGGATGTATGATGCAGGTTATAAAAAGAAAATCGGAAAATATCTGAAAAATTGACACATTTAGATAGAAAAAGAGCCTATTTTCTTTTTATATCAATCGTTATAATACAACCGAAAGAAGGAAAGAACTATGAGAAAGAAAGCATGGATTTTATGTACGGCAATGGTAGTGGCTTTGGCGGGATGCAGCAATGTGAGTGATAATAATACGACCGATATCATCCGGGTGAGCAGCGAGACGGTGACTACGACGGAAGCAGCAACCGAGGCAGTGACAACGACAGAAAATGAAACTACGACCGAATCTGTCACGGAGAGTAATGCCCCGGACAGCACATTACAGTCAGAAGGTTCAAATACAGGGACGACAGAACCGGTGGCAACAGAATCCCAGACAACGGAATCCCAGTCACAGGAAGGCGAGCCATCCGATGATTCGTGGAAGGAAGAGTTCGAGAAGACGCTGTATGAGGAGTATGGTGTGGTGCCGGATCATTACGAATATATCGGAAATGATGTCTATCAGGTCTATGTGAAAATCGACGGTAAGATCGTGCCATATGTGGCAGTGAATTGGAAGACGGGAGATTTCCACGGATAGAAGAAAGGATAAAGACGGTGAAAGAAAATGGGCGATGCAAACAAAATCACAGGATATGGAGAACATAGAGAATTATATCGGATTTCAACAGATGAAATCCTGTATTTTGAGGCGGTAGGAGAGAAAGTGTTTGCCTATACGGAACAGGAAATTTATGAGATAAAGAATCGCCTTTACCAGATTGAAGAGAAGGTAAATGCGTATGATTTTACCCGGGCATCCAAATCCATGCTTGTAAATACAGACAGAATCTCAAGTATTGCTTCGATTTCAGGAAGCCGCGGGAAGATTATGATGGATAACGGAGAGGCCGTTATTGCAAGCCGCATGTACTACAAACCATTGCTTTCATCCATGAAATGGAAGAGAATCAGTTAATACTTTTTGTGTTTTTTTCTGACAGAAAATATGCTATGATGAAATGCGAATTGGCATAAAGGTTAGAAAAAGGAGACACAAAATGAGCAAGAAATTACTTTTGATCAACGACATGGCTGGCTATGGAAAGGTTGCGTTATCCGCGATGATTCCGGTGCTTTCCCATATGAAATACGAGGTATTTAACCTACCGACGGCAATCGTGTCGAACACACTTGATTACGGTAAGTTCGACATCCTGGATACAACCGATTACATGAAAAATGCAATCGCTGTCTGGGAACAGCTTGGATTTGAATTCGATGCAATCTCAACCGGATTTATCGTGTCGAAGGAGCAGACCGAGCTTGTGACCGAGTTCTGTAAGGCACGGGCGGAAAAAGGTGTGACGATCTTCACAGATCCGATTATGGGAGATGAGGGAAAGCTCTATAACGGAATCACAGAGGAGACGATTGATTTGATGCGTGAGCTGATTTCGGCTGCGGACTATATCGTACCGAACTATACCGAGGCGGCATATCTGACCGAGCTTCCATATAAGGAAGATGGCGTGACAGAGGAAGAGTATCATACGATGATCGACAAGCTTCGTGCATTCGGTGCGAAATCGATTGTGATCACAAGTGCGAAGATCGCGGGCACAGATTGCAGATCGGTTGTCGGATATGACCACAAGAAGGAAGAATATTTTAAGGTTGATTTCGAAGAAATTCCGGTACATTTTCCGGGAACGGGAGATATTTTCTCCGCCGTATTTATCGGAAAGCTTATGAGTGGCAAGGATCTGCAGACGGCAACCGCAGAGGCGATGGATGCCGTGAAGAGCATGATCGGCCAAAATGCAGATAACGTGGATAAATATAAGGGAATTCCGCTGGAAACCTGTATGGAGGTGCTTGACTGATGGCAAGACCGAGGATTCGAATTACACTGATTGATCAGAAGGGGGAAAAGGGATGTCACAGAGGTCATAAGATCGGTGATTCCTATGATTTTGATACGGAGCGGGGAAAACTGTGTCCGATGGCAATGCACGTTGCATTTCCGTACGTGGATATACTCCGGTATGGCGGTGAGATACCGGGACAGGAGAAGGGCACCGCTGTTTTCGCATGCCCGGATGTCGATACGCTGAATGTCTTTAAAATTGAGCGGATAGACGGCTGATGTACGAAAAGAAAAACAATAAAAATGATAGGGATTATTGATTTTATTTGAAACATTTTGTATAATACAGTCAGAGTTTATATTACATCTAATATAAAACATAATATAAATAATTTGAAAGGAGAAACTATTATGTTACAGAACCAGGAATGGGAATCATTCACAGGTAGACTCTGGAAGGAAGAGT
>USFH01000137.1 GCA_900553925.1 uncultured Clostridium sp. | reverse complement strand
GCGGAATATGGAGAAAGGGCTGATTGAGGTGGCTCCGCTTGCGTATATGCGCGGACGTACCTTGGATAATGCCTATATCGTGTTAGATGAGGCACAGAACACGACACCGGCGCAGATGAAGATGTTCCTGACACGTATTGGATTTGGATCTAAGGCTATCATAACCGGCGATCTTTCCCAGAAGGATCTGCCGCGGGATACCCAGTCCGGTCTGGAGGTTGCATTGCGTGTTCTGCATGATATCGATGGGATTTCAACGATACGGTTCACAAGTGAGGATGTTGTAAGACACCCGCTTGTTCAGAAGATCGTAAATGCATATGAGGAATATGAGACAAGGCATACCCGTGAAAAAAGTCATAGATAAACCTTGATTATCTATCGCTTTTGGGATAAAATGTAACAGGCATTGAAGGAGATTTACATTGAGCGTATTTTTTGAGAATGAATTAGATACTGAGATTCCTGCACATTATCAGGACATTGTAACAGATATTATCGAGGCATCGCTCGATTTTCTGAAGTGTCCTTACGAATGTGAGGTGAATGTCATATTTACAGACCATGCGGGAATTCAGGCAATCAATAAAGAATACAGGGAGATTGATGCACCGACGGATGTTCTTTCGTTTCCGATGATTGAATATGAAGTACCGGGCGAATTCGATTTTTGTGAAGATAGTCCGCTTGATTATTTTAATCAGGATACCGGAGAACTGATGTTAGGAGATATCATATTGAATGTAGACCGGATTGCTGAGCAGGCAAAGGAATACGGACATACCCGTAAAAGAGAAGTTGCGTTCCTGACTGCACATAGTATGCTCCATCTTGCAGGATATGACCATATTGATGATTCGGAACGTCTGCATATGGAAAAACTACAGGAAGAGATATTAACAAAGAAAGGATATACAAGGGACAATGAAGAAGAATAAGCTTAAGAGACTGACGATGCTTGCGGTGACGACTGCGTTAACGGTAAGTTGTCTGTCAGGCTGTGGAAAGAAGAAAGAAGAGACAACAACAGAGCAGGCTGCAATCACAACGGAGGCTGTTGCAACTATGGGTGATGCTGCCAATATTGAGGTTGGACCGACAAAGGAAGGTTGTGTGATCAACGAATTCACCGGCGAGTGGATTGATGAGAGTCTGGAGAACCAGAGACCTCTGTGTATTATGATCAACAATATCGTGGATGCTATGCCACAGTCCGGCATTTCTCAGGCAGATATTACGTTTGAGATGCTGGTAGAAGGCGGAATTACCCGTTATATGTGTGTATTCAAGGATTATTCGAATCTGGAGAAGCTTGGACCGGTTCGTAGTGCCAGACATTATTATGTACAGATGGCGAATATGTTAGATGGTATCTATGCACACGTTGGATGGTCCACCTATGCGGAAGATCAGATCAAGAAGAGTGGAACCAATAACCTGAACGGTCTGTATGATACAATCACATATTATCGTGATGAGTCCCGTGTGGCACCACATAACTGTTACACAAACAGCGAGAAACTGAAGGAAGGTATCGCAGCTGCCGGATATCGTACAACCTATAATGATAACCACAACAAGAACCAGAATATGTTTGCATTCAACACTGAGGATACTGCAATCGGGAATGGCCAGACTGCCAATAAGGTTACAACAGCATATAATAACAGCAGTACAAGATGGTATGAGTACAATGCAGACGAAAAGCTCTACTACAGATTCCAGTATGGTGACAAGCAGATTGATGATCAGACAAATGAGCAGCTTCGTTACAAGAATCTGATTGTTATGTTTGTACAATACACAGATATCGGTGATGGACTTCAGAGCATCGACTGGACAAAATCAGGAACTGCCTATTATGTCTCTGACGGAGAGTATGAAGCAGTAAACTGGAGACCGGATGCTGGTACGATTAAATTCTATACAGCAGACGGAAATCAGTTGAAGATGAATCCGGGTAAGACATTTATAACTGTATTTGATGAAACAAAGCAGGATCAGATTACCTTTGAATAATTAAATACAAATATGGAAATAATTTCTTCAAGGAGTTGGTGCCATGAAGAAATTATTTTTATATGTACTTTTATTTGTGGGGATCTTTACGCTCTGTTATATTCTTGCAAATCAGTATTTTCAGATAAAAATGCAGGAAAAACAGGAAAACAGACTAGAGATCGTAGAGGATTCCATTGCACTTGAAACAAAAGCCTCCTCCGGAAAATACGTTGCGGCAATCCGGGAGGGACGTGTGATCGTCTATGACGCAGATACCGAACAGGTATATGAGTATACGGATATTGATGCCGAAATCCTGAAGCAGCTGCATCCGGAAATCTATGAAGATCTGCAGGAGAACGTCGTGTTTCAATCAAAGCAGGAATTATATCGTTATCTGGAATCCCTGTCGTCGTAAAACGTGCCATATGCTGTGAAAATATATGGATAGCAAATATCCATTATATTTTGCAGCATAGGTTGTTACATAGAATAGAAAGGATATGGAATGCAGGAAAGATATGATGTTTGCGTGATCGGTGGTGGCGCTGCAGGTATGTCAGCGGCGATTGCGGCTGCGGAAGGTGGCTGTAGTGTCTGTATTGTTGATAAAAACAAAAAACTAGGCAGAAAGATGTATGCAACCGGAAACGGAAGATGTAATCTTGCGAATACAGATATGGATAAATGCCATTATCACTCCTATGAAGAGGAACATGAGAGAACGCAGTTCTTAAATCAAAGTATAGGAGAGTATCCAAATACCGGGTTGTTTGAATTCCTGGATAGTATGGGTGTCTATACGCAGGCAAATCAAGGGTATTATTATCCGGTTTCCATGCAGGCGTCAGCGGTCGTCTGGGCGTTCCTTGACCGGATCAAGGCACTTGGCGTGACAGTTAAAACCGGGAAGATGGTTACGGAAATCACGAAGGCAGAAGACGGGTATCTGATTTCCTGTGAAGAGCCATTATATGCGAAAAATATAATTCTTGCTACCGGTGGCTGCTCTTATGCATCACTTGGCGGAAGTACCAGTGGTTATGCACTGGCACAATCACTTGGTTTATCCGTTACAAAACAGTCTCCGGCGCTGTGCGGAATGTACACAAGTGAGGACACAGAAGCAATCAAGGGTGTCCGGGTTGCATGCAGTGCATGGATAGAAACAGACAAAGGCATCCACAGACAATCGGGGGAATTACAACTGACAGAATACGGATTGTCCGGTATCATGATTTTCAACCTTGCATCTATGGTGGGACGTGCATTGGAGATACAGAAGGAAGTGACGGTGCACATTGACTTTCTGGAACATATTACCAGAGAGCGGTTCATGCAGGGAAGATGCCTGGAGCGAAATATCTATGGATATCTCAATGCATTTATGCCGGATAAGCTTGCACGATACATACTTGAATCTGCCGGAGTATCTTGTAAACAACCATTGAGTGATGTGACAACGGATATGCTTGATAAAATCTATGATAGATGCAGATGTTATCCATTTCATGTGAAAGCACTGCGTGATTACGAAAATGCACAGGTGACTGCCGGTGGAGTCATGCTTGCGGACGTGGATGCACAGACTATGGAGGTAAAGGGGCAGCGCGGAATGTATGTAGCCGGTGAGCTATTGGATATGGATGGCGATTGCGGTGGCTACAATCTTACATTTGCGATACTGACAGGACGAAAGGCGGGAGAAAGTTGCCATGCTTAGAATCAACCAGATAAAAATACCGGTGCAGGAGCATGAAGAGATTGCTTTAGAGAAGAAGCTTCGCAAATTGCTTCGGACGGATTGTCCATATCGGTACAGGATCATACGCAAATCATTAGATGCCCGGGATAAGGGGAATCTGCTTCATATCTATGTGGTGGATGTGGAATTTGAACGAATACAGGATATTCCACATAAAATAATTGACAATAAAAATATTATGTTAACCAAAAAGAAGGAATATGCATTTCCGCATCAATTTAGCGGCGGAATGGATAAGAATGCGGATGCATCCGTATATCGTCCAATTATCATCGGAGCGGGCCCGGCGGGATATTTTGCTGCACTGCAGCTGGCACGTGCCGGATATAGACCGATTGTTTATGAACGTGGAAAATGCGTGGAGGAACGGACGAAGGATGTCGAGGGCTTCTGGCAGGGTGAGATACCAATCTGTGCCAACTCCAATGTATCCTTTGGTGAGGGTGGCGCCGGTACCTTCTCGGACGGAAAGCTGAATACCGGGATCAAAGACAAGGACGGACGTATACAGGCGGTAATCCATGATTTTATACGGTTTGGAGCGCCTGAAGAAATCGGTTATCTGAACAAACCACATATTGGGACAGATGTATTGAAACAGGTAATGCAGACGATGCGCAAGGAAATCTGTTCTCTTGGAGGAGAGATTTACTTCTCCCATCAGCTTACTGCAATCACTCATATATCAGATACGCGTCTGGCACTCACAATCTTTGATTTGCAGAAGGAACAGACAAAGGTTGTGGAGACAATGGCCTGTATTCTTGCTATTGGTCATAGCGCGCGGGATACATTTGCGATGCTGCAGGCTGCAGGTGTTGGCATGGAGGCAAAATCCTTTGCTATGGGACTTCGAATTGAGCACTCCCAGGAGATGGTCAATGCAAGCCAGTATGGCATAAGCGAGCAGGCGAAGCTGCTTCCGGCGGCAGATTATAAGATGACGTACCGCTCAAGCAAAGGACGCAGCGTATATAGCTTCTGTATGTGTCCGGGTGGATTCGTTGTCAATGCATCGTCCGGTGAAGGACAGAGCGTCGTAAATGGTATGAGTAATCATGGAAGAGATGAGAAAAATGCAAATTCTGCGATTGTTGTGAATGTTACACCCGAGGATTTCGACGCAGACGGGTTTGCTGAATATGGTGTGCTCGCAGGTGTGGAATTCCAGAAAAAATATGAACGACTGGCATATGAAGCAGCAAATGGCAAAATCCCGGTGCAGCGCTTTGAGGATTATAAGGAAAATCGTGTTTCAACAGAATTTGGAAGCGTGAAGCCAAACATTCGCGGCAGCTATCAGTTTGCAAACCTCAATAATTGTTTGCCAGCCTATATAAATGATGCTATAATTGAAGGGATTTTGGATTATGATCGTAAATTAAAAGGATTTTCATCGGGCGATGCTGTGTTGTCGGGAATCGAATCCCGGACATCGTCGCCGGTGCGCATCATACGTGATGCGGCATATCAAAGCGGGTATACGGGCCTGTTTCCATGTGGAGAGGGCGCAGGATATGCAGGTGGTATTACTTCCGCTGCGGTGGATGGAATCAAGGTGGCGGAGGCTGTGGCTGACTATATTCACAGTAAAACAGTATAGACCGGGGAACGATTCATAAAATGAAAAACAGATAATCATACAGATACATTTATTTGGTCTAATATGAGAAAAAAGAGTGTAAAGAGGGAAAAGACGTGGACGAGAAACGAATCAGAGAGACATTGAAGGATAAACAGCGAATCGTATTTAAAATCGGTTCGTCATCGATCATACATGAAGAAACC
>USFH01000136.1 GCA_900553925.1 uncultured Clostridium sp. | reverse complement strand
CCGTCTTCGTTGTAAGCAGGGAATCCATACCCTGAAACAAAGAACCAACTGTCTGATTAAAATCATTTGCCATCACTCATTACCTCCAATTTCTATATTATCCTACTGATTCATCACTTTCTTTGCAACTTTTAGTGTCCTCCAGATATTGATATTCAAGACAATCCGGAGCAGATATCCTAGCCGGATTCGGCCTTTCAGCTTCATATCCAGTTCCAACACCTTCTGTTCAAAATCCGGCTGCATTGACAGCCCTTTTTGATATACAAACGGCAGTAAGCTCAAATACCCGGTCACCTGCCCGGTCTTGTATGGCTCATCCATGCCGTAATGCACATAGCCCTTTACCTTGCGTGGCAAAATATGTTTCAATGTCCGCGGGATATATTTTTTCAGATATTCACGCGTCTTTACCGTACACGACAGATTCCAGAACTTCTGCAATCGCCGGAGCTTTTTCTTCGCAGTTGCTGTCTTTCTCTCAATCTTGTCAGCCACACGTTCTGCGACCTTTCCGGGTGTGTGATTTCGGATAAATATCCAAATCTTCTTCAGTTTTTCCCACACCTTCAGGCATACGATTTTTAATCTGCCGGTTCGTTTCTTTTCTTCCTCCGGCAAGTCGTCGGGTTCGTCCAGATCGAAGATCTGCGGTTCCTCATCCGGTTCCGTATCCTCTTCTGTTTTGATATCCCCTTCCGTGTCTTTTCCAATATTCTCTTCCTCATCCGGAAGTGTTATTGTCGGAATCTCTGTAATTGTTTTACCGGATTCTCCGGTCGGTTTCTCCGGAGTCTTTTCTGTGTGTTTCTGTGATTTTTCAGACATCTTACGAACGACATCATCCGAATCCATATCACTATCTACATCGATATCTTCCCACGCGTCGTCGAATTCCTCATCAGCGAGATGTTCCACCTCACGCTCTGCTTCTTCTGCCTTCTTCTTTCCAAGCCTAAACCATAACAGCCGTATCTCCTGTTTCAGTTTATCCTTCTCCCGGCTCTGGTCATACAACACCCGGACACTTAAGATCAGATACCGTACCTTTGCTTTTGCCTGTAATGTCTTCCCACCCTGATACGAGATATCTGCCTGATACCGGATTGGGCAAAATAAAATCAGCATCACAAGCAAGAGAAGCAATCCTATGATACCAAGGAGGATCCATCCGATTATTTTTAAAATAAGCAACAATACATGCAGCATTCCTTACCTTACTCCTACCTGTGGTTCTTTCACTTTAATCAAAAGAAAAAATCCTCTACCTTCCATTCTTCCCCGGTTTCATCATACATATCCTGTATGATCTGCAATACGAGCTGTTCTGCCACTTCTTTGCCTCTTGCAAAGCCGACAACCCGTATCCGGGAATCCAGCTTCCTATATGGTTTTTGTAATAACTGATTATATGGATAAATCTCTATCAATCCATCCTGCAACAACGGCAGCACAATCACATACAGATTCCTGACAGCTTTATGCCGTCTGATCCGTTTCTTTATCCGTGTCTGTTTTCGCTCTGTGAGATTGTATGTATAACATTTATCAGCAAAAATCACGATTACTCCTCTATCATCTCTGAAATCAGTTTATTACATGCCATAAGCTCGCTGTCATCTTTACAATTTTCAATTACATAGTCAAAATAATCCCGGATTTCCTGCTGTGTGTTCATGAAGATTGGCATTGCAGCAAGAAGCTTACACATCATACTGCGGTATACCGGTTTCTTCACACTGGCAAACAACTCCGCAAGCTCCTTTACAAGCGTTTCCTTCTTCGCTGTGATATACGCATGATCCGCAGTTTCTGCCTTACCTGTAACCTTGTCAAGGTCGATAAACAAGCTTGTAGAAAGCAGTTTGCTCACTTTGTCCAGACGGTCAAATGCCTCTGTCAGTGCGAGTGCTTCAATCTGTTCTGCTTTTCCAACCCGGATCTCATCCAACACTGCTTCCAAGATTGCGATAGATTCATATACGCGCTCCTGCACACCCTCGATTGTGAAGAACTCGTCCATCACTTCATCCGGTAACTGATCGATCGTTTCTGCCTTTACACACGCCTCAATAATGCGAAGTGCAGCCGCATATCCAGGTACATCTTCTTTGTTTTTCTCATATGCTGCATCAATCGTGAATAAGATCGTATACACATCGTTAATCACTTCCTGCAACAACATGTATGCCGACACTTCGTTGTTGATGATTGCCGCAGCCTGATTCAGACGCTTCGTCAGATCTTCAAACTCCGGCAGCGTAAGTGCCGCATAATCAGCCTCTGCAAGATCCGTATATACATGATATAAAAATGGATATTCCGTCTCAAATCCCTTTGGCTTCTTCAAAAGCACGGCACTGCGCAGCATATCAACAAATTCATCTACGGAGGTTGTCTCACCTTCCTCATAGATATTGAGTGTGGAGTTGACAATATCGTAGAACTTGTTCTTCGTCATACGAACCGGAAGCTGCGCCATCAGAAGCTGTAATTTGCTGTTAATCACAACCGTATCATTCTCTGCAAATACATAGGCAAACATCTTCTCGGAAAGTCCCTTTGCATCAACCGGTGCCACTTCATCACGCACGGCAGCCTCCACACGGTTTAACACATACTCATAAATCTCATACGCATCCGTGTAAGCAGTCAGAATATGCATCTTATATTCTACATTGCTGCGAAGCTGTGCGATTGCTTCCATGGAATCTTCGTCCACTGCCTCGCGCTTAACGAGATGACGGTCTAACAAACCTGTCAGAAGTGCAAAATATTTGCAGACATCCATGTTCTTGTCATCCTGCTCATCGCATACTTCCTTCATCGTGTAATAATTCATGCTTCCCTTTACCGTTGCATAGCAGTTATACTGTCTGCCAAGCAACTCTGCATATTCCGGAAGCTTCGTGTCTAAGTCTTTGTCTCTCTGTATATCTGTCACTAATTTCTTGCATGTTGCTATCATTATATCTGTCTCCTATTTCTATATTGCACATATGGCTGGCTCTTCGGGTATTGCCCCCTCGCATGCGGGTAACACCACATCGCTTTCGCTCTGTGGTATATCGTCGGACACATCCTAAATATGTGCTTTGCACATATGTGTCCTCCTCGCTCGGCGGCATGTCGTCGCCAGCATCCTAAATATGTGCTCCGCACATATGGCTGGCTCCTATTTTACATGTTCGTGCGTAAATAAATGTTCATTGCAATACTCATAATTTCCGTTACATTTTGAGCAGAACCGGAACTCCAGATCATCGCCATCCCGTTCCGTCCTTCCACAGATCGCACATTTGTGCTTTGTAATGTTCGAAGGATATCCCATCTGCTGCGCCTTATGTCGGCGGTCTGCCTCTCCGTTTACCTGTCGGGAGAGATTCTCCACGCGACGATCATAATCCCGTTTTCTTCGTTTCGCTGCCGCCTTGCTGTTCGAACTTCGCATACCGACACCCCGTCCCATAATCAGGTAGAAGATGAAGAAATTCACCAGATACGCAATGATGGAACCACGGTTCAAAGGTGTCGTCCGGATGAATTCAAATGCCATCAGGCCCATATCTATAATTGCAATCCAGACTGCACGGATCGGAATGAAAAACATGAATAATACGCGTGCATCCGAATACATCAGTGCAAATGCCAGGAACAACCCATAATCAAAGAAATACATTGCATAGATTCCCACATCCATCATGCCAAGAATGGAACCGGATGCATAGTAATAGATACTGATACCAAGCATAATCACTGTGTTCCAGAACCATGCACCCAATATATACAGATTAAACATAAACGTTCCCATCGCCTGTTCAATCTGCTGTCCAAACAGAACCAAAATAAAGATCATCAGTATCCCAACAAAATCCAGATCTCCCGGTGGCGAAAATACCCATGTGAATAGCCGCCAGAACTGGTGCTGTTCCATAATTGCATACGGGGAAAAAACAAGCTTGTATGCAAACGATGGTACAAATGCCCATAATATATATGAGATTGCCATTACAACCGCAATCTTGATCGGAAGATTGCGGATCGCGAATCTTCCAAATTTTTTCTCTAACCTCGCAAAAAAACTCAAATCTGATTTTCCTCACTTTCACTCTTCATATCCGTTATACTACGGTGCTGTGCATACAGATACATACCTGTATCATTCATTCAAAGACTGACATATGCACGCATTAGCGTTGTTTATTATACCTTATTCACACAAAAAAAGCAATTGCCACAAACACGGAATCTCCATATGTGACAATCGCTTTTTCCACACAATTTCAGGTGGTGATCATTATACTGCGCAATCAAGTGTTATTCTTTCTCCGGCGGGATCCGGATGATTGTTCCAAGTGGCACCCGCAGATCGTAAAGCTCCCGGTTATACTGCATCAAATCTGCAATATCCGTATCAAATTCCCGGACTAAGCTTCCAAGCGTCTCTCCAACCTTCGCCGTATAATAACGCCTCTCTTCTTCCTCATACACCTCTGTCGGAATACAGATTTCATCTCCTGGCTGCAGATTATAGACATTGACATATGGATTCTCTTTCAGGATATCAATCAGGCGAACACCATACATTTTTGATAATTTGTACAGCGTATCTCCGGCAACGACTTTGTGTACGGTTCCCTTGCATTCATGCTCCATAGCGCATATCTCCATACTCATTTCTGATTATTTTATTCTTAATAGGAAGAAAATGTTCACAATTTTTCTGTTGAAATTCATGATTCTTTCCTATATAATGTCAGATGTCGAAAAATACAGAAATATGAAATGGGAAATAGTAAAAGAGGTAATTATTAAATGAAGAGATTAGGAATCGATATTGGTTCGACCACAGTCAAGGTTGCTGTGATTGACGAAGAACATAACATATTATTTTCGGAATACAAGCGTCACTTTGCAAATATCAAAGAGACCTTAAAGGAGCTTGTAGAACATGCCAGCAAGGAGCTTGGAAATGTTGAAGTTGCTCCTACGATCACCGGTTCCGGTGGACTTGCATTGGCACAGGTCATCGGAATCCCGTTTGAGCAAGAGGTTATCTGTGTATCGGAGGCTCTGACCGACTATGCTCCACAGACGGATGTTGCCATCGAACTTGGCGGCGAGGATGCCAAGATCATTTATTTTACAAACGGTGTGGAACAGCGTATGAACGGTGTATGTGCCGGCGGTACCGGTTCCTTTATCGACCAGATGGCTTCCCTGCTTCAGACAGATGCTTCCGGACTGAACACATACGCGAAGGATTATGATACGATCTATCCGATTGCCGCGCGTTGTGGTGTATTCGCAAAGACTGATATCCAGCCACTCATCAACGAAGGTGCAACAAAGCCAAACCTTGCAGCTTCTATCTTTCAGGCGGTTGTCAACCAGACGATCAGTGGTCTTGCCTGTGGTAAACCGATCCGCGGACATGTGGCATTTCTCGGTGGTCCTCTGCATTTTTTATCCGAACTGAAAGCAGCGTTTATCCGCACGTTAAATCTCGATGATGAGCACGCAATTACACCGGAAAATTCGCATCTGTTTGCAGC
>USFH01000135.1 GCA_900553925.1 uncultured Clostridium sp. | reverse complement strand
ATGTGATCTTTACCGGATTTACAATTATTCTGTGCTGGTGCAACGGTTACACGCCGAGCATCTATATGCTGCAGATCCTATACTATATGGTGTGCAATTTTCTGCTCGTGCTAGGACTTTCGTACCTGACATCCGCGGTTGTTGTGTTCTTCCGCGACCTGACACAGATCGTCAATATTGTGCTGCAGGTGGGCGTGTGGATGACACCGATCATGTGGAATATCTCGGATATACTGGCGGATCATCCGCTGCTTGTGAAGATCTTCAAGCTGAATCCGATGTACTATATCGTAGATGGATTCCGAAATGCACTCCTTGACCACGTATGGTTCTGGGAGAAACCGATGTGGACACTTGTGTTCTGGGTGATCACGCTGTTATTCTTCGTGCTCGGTGTAAATGTATTCAACCGACTGAAGGTGCATTTTGCAGATGTGCTGTAATATGGGGAATGCATAGTGGGTATGAACAGTCACTGTATGAAACCATATTGATTGCGGGAATCATTTCGCACACATCAGACATAGAGAATGAAAAGACGAGTGAGAATAAATTATGAGCGATTTTGCAATTCGCGTACAAGACGTATCAAAACTATATAAATTATATGACAAGCCATCGGACCGGTTCAAAGAATCGCTTGGATTCTCGAAGAAGGTGCGGCACCGGGAACACTATGCGCTGCATAACCTGAGCTTCGATATTAAGAAGGGCGAGTGTGTCGGCATCATCGGGACAAACGGTTCCGGCAAATCGACAATTTTGAAGATCATTACCGGTGTTCTGAATCCGACGAGCGGCGACGTGGAAATCAATGGACGAATCTCGGCACTTCTGGAGCTTGGAGCCGGATTCAACATGGAATATACAGGACTTGAGAACGTGTACCTGAACGGTACGATGATCGGTTTCACCAGGAAGGAAATCGACGCGAAACTTGAGTCAATCCTTGCATTTGCGGACATCGGAGACTTCATCCATCAGCCGGTCAAGACGTATTCTTCCGGTATGTTTGTGCGTCTGGCATTTGCCGTGGCAATCAATATTGATCCGGAGATTCTGATCGTAGATGAAGCGTTGTCCGTGGGAGATGTATTCTTCCAGATGAAATGCTATAAGAAGTTTGAGGAATTCAAGGAACAGGGCAAGACGATCCTGTTCGTCAGTCATGATCTGAGCAGTATCAGCAAATATTGTGACCGCGTCGTGCTATTAAATAAGGGCGTGAAGCTTGCAGAGGGGAGACCGAAGGAGATGGTCGACATGTACAAGAAGGTGCTTGTCGGGCAGCTCGATGTGAACCACGCAGACGAGGAAGCAGCGAAGATGAAGCAGTCACCAAAGCTGAAAGTGTCTTCGGATGCGGAACAGTCGCAAAGATCCGGTCAGGCAAAGACATGGAAAGAACAGCTCATGCAGAATGAGAATGCAATCGAATATGGCGATAAGAAAGCAGAGTTTATCGATTATGCGATCGTGGATGATCAGGGCATGATCACCAATACGATCGAGAAGGGCAAGACATTTTCTATCCGTGTGAAGGTACGGATGAACGAACCGATTGAGTTCCCGATATTCGCGTATTCGATCAAGGACGTGAAGGGAACGGAGATCACAGGTACGAATACAATGTATGAGAAGACAGACTTCGAGGTCGGCCCTGTGATGGAGGTTACATTTACACAGGAGATGAACCTGCAGGGCGGCGATTACCTGCTGTCACTTGGCTGCACCGGATATAACGGCACAGATTTTACCGTGTACCACCGCCTGTACGATGTGTGCAGCATCACCGTGGTATCCGATAAGAACACGGTAGGATTCTATGATATGAACTCGAAGGTGTCGGTGCGCACATATGAGTCAGAAGAGTAAGAGAACCGGATGTATACATGCTTCGTCACGGACAGAAAGAAGATCAGAGATACAATATTGTGAATGTGAATTATAGAACAAGAATCAGACAAAAGGACAGGAATAAATGCAGAAAATAGGTTCCGTAACAATTGATGATACGTATTATCCGGGCAAGGATCTGTACAGCGATGGAGACATCGAGGACGAGATGCTCGAGATCGCGAAGACGTACAAAGAAGAGGAATATAATCAGGTGATTGCCGCACGCAAATCGTGGCCGATCCTGTATCATTTCTCAAATGTGCGGGAGAATATCGTGCGTTCCATGCCGATTACGAAGGATGATCAGGTTCTGGAGATTGGTGCCGGATGCGGTGCAATCACCGGAGCACTTTGCCGGATGGCAAAGTCGGTGGATGCGGTAGAGCTCTCCATGAAACGTTCGATGATCAATGCGCATCGTCATAGTGCCTGCGGAAATCTGACGATCAAGGTAGGAAATTTCCAGGAGGTAGAGCAGCATCTGAACCGGAAATATGACGTGATCACATTGATCGGCGTATTCGAATATGCATGCAGCTATATTGACAGCGAACATCCATATGCGGAGTTTCTGGACATTATCCGGAAGCATCTGGCAGAGGGAGGCAGACTGATCATCGCAATCGAGAACAAGTTCGGACTTAAGTACTGGGCTGGCTGCAGAGAAGATCATATTGCGACATTCTTCGGCGGAATCGAAGGCTATGCGAAGGACAGCTATGTCCGGACTTTCGCGAAAAACGAGCTTGCACAGATGCTTACCGATGCCGGATTCGCGGAGCATACATTCTACTACCCGTATCCGGATTACAAACTGCCGGAGAAGATATTCTCCGATGCGTATCTGCCACATGCGAATGAATTGAATGTCAATCATCGGAACTTCGACCGCAACCGGGTAGAACTCTTCAATGAGAATAAAGTATATGGAGAATTGATCCATGCGGGCATGTTCCCGGAATTCTCGAATTCATTTTTGATTGTAGCTAAGGGAGTGTAGGATGGAGAAACTGATTTATACGAAATATTCAAATGAGCGGGGCGCCCGTTTCGCCATCCGTACAGATATCTACGAGGATGAACAGGGCAGACGATGCGTGCGCAAATACGCGGACACAGAAGCCGCTCGCCCACATATCGAGCACATACAGACGGTGTACGAACAGATGCAGACACAGTTCCGGGGCAGCCGTTTTGTGCCGAACAAGGCAGAACTTCACCCGGAATATATCGAATTCGAATATGTCGAAGGAGAAACGCTCGAGAAGCAGCTTGATGCGTATCTGGCAGCAGATGATCAGGAAGGATTCGCGGCGCTCGTGAACACATATGCCGATGAAGTGCGACGTGTATATGGCGTATCGGAAGCAACCGGCACTGCACACGAAGATACATCTGCATACGCAGAGGCGTTCGGTACGGTAACCTTACCGACACCCGTTCCGATGGCGCAGGGTGTCGATATCGATCTCATCTTCGCGAACATCATCGTAACCGGAGATACGTGGACCGCCATTGATTATGAGTGGACCTTCGATTTCGCGGCACCGGTTGATTTCCTGTTGTGGAGAGCGGGTAAGGTATACCTTGAGAACTATGCAAACCGCGCATGCATCAGCGAGGAGCAGATGAATGCATTTCTTGGCGTGGCACAGGCGAATGTAGATGCTTACCGGCAGATGGAACTCTATTTCCTACAGCAGTACTGCTACCGGGGCAGGAGCGATCTGTATGAATTGTATGGCACGATGGGGCAGTATGTCGCGAAAGTAAAACCAGAAGATATCCTGCGTGGCGACGAAGATGGAACAACGCAGATCCAGATATTCTATGACACGGGTCATGGATTCTCAGAGGAAGAAAGCGACAAGCTTCATATCTATCCGGATGAAAAGGGCGAGTTCCACCTGCAGCATAAGCTGCCGGCAAACCTGCAGAAGCTGCGGATCGATCCGGGCGAGCGGGCCTGTGTGATTCAGATATGGAAAGCAAAAGCCTATACGAATGGTTCATCGTATAAGATGGCTTGCAAAACAAATGGGTACGCGTTGGATGAAAGCAGATATGTAATTCCACAGGATGACCCACAGATCTATATAAAGAATATACAGGCAGATACTCTTGCGTTTGAGTTGGATTATACTGTGCAGACAGATGCAGCAGGCATTCAGAGTGAAGCCAGACGTATCGGCGTGTGGCAGAAAATAGCGAAGAAACTGAGATCATGATACAGACCAAAGAGAGAATCCAGAATTTCATATTGTTTTTCACAGACTTGCTGTGCGTGGTC
This sequence comes from uncultured Clostridium sp., assembly GCA_900553925.1. Classification (GTDB taxonomy): domain Bacteria; phylum Bacillota; class Clostridia; order Lachnospirales; family Lachnospiraceae; genus Coprococcus_C. Next base: position 1,374 of record USFH01000135.1, on the reverse strand, counting down.
GTGTCTTTCTATCTGGCGGGTGTGATCTGGCTGCTTGCCTATAAGAATTTGGACCAGACCTTTGCGATTAACCAGTTGAATGAAAATATCTTATCTGTCCTTGTATCCTACCTGCTCCTGGCAGTCATCGACAGTGGGGCGGAGAACTTTACAGGACGTGGGTATTTCGTGGAATTTCGCGCAGTCCTGAAGAAATATGTATTGTTTGCGTGCATCATTGCAATCTATGAACTGCTTCGTCGGAAGGAAGAACTCTTCCCGCGAGGCGTCTATGTTATTATGTTTGGCATGGTGATTGTGCTTACGTACGTATGCCGTCTGATAATCAAGCGAATTCTGATTGGGCACAATAAGAGCGGACACGCGATCCGCATGATCGTTGTGACGACGAAGGAGCGCGCGGAGAAGAACCTTTCCCTGCGGGAAGACCGCGCAGACTGGATGCGCAGACTGGATTCTTTCATTATTGTCGATGCGGATATGGTCGGTGAGAAAGTGGGAGACGTACCGGTTGTTGCAAATGCGCAGACCCTGATGGACTATATCCGAGGAGGGGTTGCGGACGAAGTCTATATCGACATCGGATACCAGAATATCGATCATCTGCGTCCGATGATCATGGAATTAGAAGATATGGGTGTGACCGTTGATCTGCGAATCGATGTCCTGGATGCATTCAGCGATTTCGATGTGGCGCTCGGGAATCTGGGCGGCAATCTGGTGGCGACATTCGCACACCGGCTATACGCCTATAAGAAACTGTTCATCAAGCGTTGCGCGGATATCGTGGGAAGTCTCATCGGTATCGTGATCATGCTTGTGTGTATGATCTTCGTGGCACCTGCGATCAAGATTGACTCACCGGGACCGATCTTCTTCAAGCAGAGACGTGTCGGCAAAGGTGGCAGATACTTCTATATCTACAAATTCCGTTCTATGTACGTGGATGCGGAAGAACGCAAGAAGGAACTTGCCTCGGAGAATGAAATGCAGGGACTCATGTTCAAGGTAACAGACGATACCCGCATCACGAAAGTAGGAAAATTCCTGCGGAAGACAAGTATTGACGAGCTGCCGCAGTTTATCAATGTATTAAAAGGTGACATGAGTCTGGTAGGCACCAGACCGCCCACGCTTGATGAGTTCAAGCAGTATGATGGACATCATAAGCGAAGACTTACGATGAAACCGGGAATTACCGGCTTGTGGCAGGCGTATGGCAGAAATACCGTCACTGATTTCGAAGATGTCGTGAAGATGGATCTGCAGTATATCGACAACTGGAGCTTATCACTCGACATCAAGATTCTCTGCAAAACCGTTGTAACGGTATTCAAGGAGGGCGGCCGCTAAACCGCGACAGACTATGTTATA
>USFH01000134.1 GCA_900553925.1 uncultured Clostridium sp. | reverse complement strand
TCAAGGTATCCGGACGTGGCGAGCTGCATCTGTCCGTATTGATCGAGAATATGCGTCGTGAGGGCTATGAGTTCGCAGTAAGTAAGGCAGAGGTTATCTACAAGGAAGATGAGAAGGGCAAGAAGTTAGAGCCGTTTGAAATTGCTGTCATTGATGTGCCGGATGAATTCTCCGGTACCGTTATCAATATGCTGAACCAGCGTAAGGGTGAGCTGCAGGGTATGGCACCGACCGGAAATGGTACAACGAGATTGGAATTTTCTATCCCATCCCGTGGACTGATCGGTTTCCGTGGCGATTTCATGACCGCAACCAAGGGAAATGGTATCATCAATACCATGTTTGATGGTTATCAGCCATACAAGGGCGATATGAATTATAGAAGTCAGGGCTCCCTGATTGCATTCGAGTCAGGAGAGAGTATCACATATGGTCTGTTCAATGCGCAGGAGCGTGGAACACTCTTTATCGGACCGGGCGAGCAGGTCTACGGCGGTATGGTTGTTGGACAGTGTGGTAAGTCAGAGGATATTGAGGTAAATGTCTGCAAGAAGAAACAGCTGACGAATACACGTGCATCTGGTTCCGATGATGCGTTGAAGCTGACACCGCCGAAGATTCTTTCCTTAGAGCAGGCACTGGACTTTATTGATACAGACGAGCTTCTGGAGATTACACCGAAGTCTATCCGTATCCGTAAGAAGATTCTGGATCCGACACTTCGTATGCGTGCAAAGCGTGCGATGCAGTCGAATTAATCTGTCGAAAACCATCATATAAAAAAACAATGTGAGAAATCCGTTAAATTTGTGCAAAATTGACGGATTTCTCTTTATTTTTTGTGGAAGATTTATGCGCGGTGTGATAAAATAAAAAAGACGGAGCGGAATGCATAGGAGATGTGTATTTTGCTGAAAAATAACAGGAGGAGGTTACTATGGGTTTAACAATATGGCTGATTATAACTGTGATACTGATCGTGGTTGAGATCATTACACTCGGACTTACGTCCATATGGTTCGCAGGCGGTGCATTTGTGGCAGGACTGATCTCGCTGACCGGTGCACACTGGCTGGTGCAGCTTCTTGTGTTTGCGGTTGTGTCGACGTTGCTTTTTGTGTTTACCCGGCCATTTGCGGCGAAGCATCTGATGAAGAATGTGGAGAAGACGAATGTTGACAGTCTGATTGGAAAAGAAGGAATCGTCAAGCAGGAGATCAACAATCTGGAGGCACAGGGTGTTGTGAAGCTTTCGGGTATGGAATGGTCTGCACGTTCCGCAGATGATTCGAAGATTGCTGCGGGAGAGAAGGTTCTCGTGCAGAGCATCGACGGCGTGAAGCTCATCGTGACGAAGAGCACACAGGCATAGGATAGTATAGAAGAATTGATTGAAAAAAGGGAGGCAGAAAGATGAATGGAGCACAGATATTAGGTATTTTTCTTGTAATTTTGGTTGTTGTAGTGATTTGCAGTTCTATACGTGTTGTACCACAGGCACATGCATATGTCATTGAGCGTCTGGGAACTTACAATACGACATGGTCCGCAGGACTGCATCTGAAGACACCGCTGATTGATAAGGTTGCACATCGGATCTCGATGAAGGAACAGGTTGTAGATTTTGCACCACAGCCGGTTATCACGAAGGATAACGTTACGATGCGGATTGATACAGTCGTATTCTTCCAGATCACAGATCCGAAGCTTTTCGCATATGGCGTGGAGAAGCCGATCATGGCGATTGAGAATCTGACAGCGACAACACTTCGTAATATCATTGGTGAACTCGAACTCGACCAGACACTGACATCGAGAGAGACGATCAATACAAAGATGCGTTCTACACTGGATGAGGCAACGGATCCTTGGGGTATCAAGGTGAATCGTGTCGAGCTAAAAAATATCATTCCGCCGGCAGCCATTCAGGATGCGATGGAGAAGCAGATGAAGGCAGAGCGTGAGAGACGTGAGCAGATCCTGATCGCAGAAGGTGAGAAGAAGTCAGCCATCCTTCGTGCAGAAGGTCAGAAGGAGTCGCTGATTCTTTCGGCAGAGGCAGAGAAGCAGTCAGCAATCCTTCGCGCAGAGGCAGCCAAGGAAGCTACGATCCGCCGCGCAGAAGGTGAGGCAGAGGCGATTCTTAAAGTACAGCAGGCGAATGCGGATGGTATCAAGTTCCTGAATGAAGCAGCACCGGAACAGGCAGTGCTTACTTTGAAGAGTCTCGAGGCATTTGCCAAGGCGGCAGATGGCAAGGCAACGAAGCTGATTATTCCTAGCGAGATTGCCGGAATTGCAGGGCTTGCGTCATCTCTGACAGAGATTGCAGTCAAGGATAAACAGCCACAGCAGCAATAGGCAGGAGGAATCGAAAATGAATGATAAGGTATCTGTACAGAAAGAGCTGTTACAGGAGCTGCATAGTTATAGTGCCAATATCATACCGGGCACAGAGACATTGATCCGGGAATTGCGGACAGATCGGAAAAACGATACGGAAGAGCTGTTCAATCTTGTGATCCAGGGGATTAACTGGGAGATTGAAGTATTCAATAATTGCGAAGACCTGATCAATGCAGACAGCCGGCAGATCGACAAAGCGCGGATGGCAACAGCTGTCGGGCGTCTGGGCAAGGTATTGCAGGAGAAGGATGATATCAAGCTTGCCGCATCGTTAGAGGTTGATTTTTTACCATTTCTGAAGACGATGGAGCGGGTTGCACAGACACTTGTGTCATAATAGATAATAAATTTGGTATTATTTACCATGCTTTTACAAAAAATGACAGTGATTTTATAAAAATTGCCTAAAAGTATTTCAATTTTTTAGGTTTAATGCTATAATATATCTACATTATGCTAAAAGGGGTGACATTATGATTAAAAAAGAAATGATAGCTATGCTTTTGGCAGGCGGACAGGGAAGTCGTCTGGGCGTTCTGACCTCAAAGCTTGCAAAGCCGGCGGTTGCATTTGGCGGCAAATATAAGATTATTGATTTTCCGCTCAGCAACTGTATTAATTCGGGGGTTGATACGGTCGGCGTGCTGACTCAGTATAGACCGCTTCGGCTGAACCAGCATATCGGAATCGGTATTCCGTGGGATCTGGACAGAAGTATTGGTGGTGTAACGGTTCTTCCACCATATGAGAAGAGTGCAAACAGCCAGTGGTATACAGGAACGGCGAATGCAATCTATCAGAATCTTGAGTATATCGATTATTATAATCCGGATTATGTATTGATTCTATCTGGAGACCATATCTATAAGATGGATTATGAGGCAATGCTTGATTACCATAAGACAAGCAAGGCAGACATCACATTGGCAACGTATCAGGTGCCGATAGAGGAGGCAAGCCGTTTCGGCGTTGTTATCACAGATGATATGGGTTGTATCCAGGAGTTTGAAGAGAAGCCGGAGCATCCACGCAGTAACAAGGCGTCGATGGGTATTTACATATTCAACTGGAAGCTGCTTCGTGAGGCACTGACAGCATTAAAGGATCAGCCATCCTGTGATTTCGGTAAGCACATCATTCCATACTGCCATGAGCGCGGAAGCAAGATCTGTGCATATGAGTACAAGGGATATTGGAAGGATGTAGGAACACTTGGCTCTTATTGGGAAGCGAATATGGAGCTGGTAGATATTATTCCGGAGTTTAACCTGTATGAAGAGTTCTGGAGAATCTACACGAAGAGTGACCAGCTGCCACCACAGTATATTGATCCGGAAGGCTCAGTGACAGAGAGTATCGTTGGTGAGGCAACAGAAGTGTATGGTACGGTTCAGCACTCTGTAATCGGTTCCGGCGTTACAATTGGTAAGGGCGCGGTTGTGAAGAATTCAATTATCATGAATGGTGCGGTCATCGGTGATGGCGTTGTGATGGACAAGGCAATTATTGCGGAAGGCGTTCATATCGGTAACAACGCTGAACTTGGTGTCGGTGAAGAGGCTCCAAACGAGCTTGCTCCACATATCTACTCTTTTGGTCTTGTAACAATCGGAGAGAATTCTGTGATTCCGGCAGATGTTAAGATTGGCAAGAATGTTGCTATCTCCGGAGAGACAACCATCGACGAATATCCGGATGGTTTGTTGAAGAGTGGTTCAAGTATTATAAAGGCAGGTGAGTAGAATGAGAGCAATCGGTATTATTTTGGCAGGCGGTAACAGCAGCAGAATGGGCGAGTTGTCAGCGAAGAGAGCGGTTGCAGCGATGCCAATCGTTGGAAGCTATCGTGCAATTGACTTTACACTTTCGAATATGACGAATTCCCATATTCAGAAGGTTGCCGTATATACACAGTATAATTCACGTTCTTTGAACGAGCATTTGAATTCGTCCAAGTGGTGGGATTTTGGCAGAAAGCAGGGTGGTCTGTATCTGTTTACACCGACGATTACAGCGACGAACAGCTATTGGTACAAGGGTACGGCTGATGCATTGTATCAGAATATCAATTTCCTCAAGTCTGCGCATGAACCATATGTAGTAATTGCAAGTGGTGATGCAGTCTACAAGCTGGATTATAACAAGGTGCTCGAAGAGCATATTGCAACCGGCGCAGATATCACAGTTGTATGCAAAGATATCCAGCCGGGCGAGGATGATATTAACCGTTTCGGTGTTGTGAAGCTTGCAGATGACAATCGTATTATAAGCTTTGAAGAGAAGCCGATTATTGCAGAGACAAATACAGCATCTATTGGCGTATATGTTGTCAGAAGAAGACAGCTGATCGAATTACTGGAGGCGTGTGCTGCCGAAGGCAGAAGTGATTTTGTCAACGACATTCTTGTCCGTTATAAGAATGTTAAGAAAGTCTATGCATATAAGCTGGATTCTTATTGGAGAAACATTGGTACGATTGATTCTTACTATAAGACGAACATGGATTTCCTGAAGAAAGATATTCGTGATTATTTCTTCCGTCAGCATCCGGATGTTTATTCGAAGGTAGAAGATCTTCCACCAGCAAAATACAATGCGGATGCGGTAGTCAGCAACAGCCTGATTGCCAGTGGAAGCATTATTAATGGTACGGTTGAGGATTCAATCCTGTTTAAGAAGGTATACATTGGCAATAATTGTGTGATCAAGAATTCGATTATTCTGAATGATGTACATATCGGAGATAATTGCTACATTGAGAATTGTATCGTGGAAAGCCGTGATACACTTCGCGCGAACACCGTTCATACCGGAGATCCGAACGAGATCAAGGTTATTGTCGAGAAAAATTTCAGATACGCATTATAATTTCACAATAAGGGTTGCGTAAAAGGGGGACTAATATGCAAATCACAGATGTAAGGGTACGGAAGGTTGCAAAAGAGGGCAAGATGCGTGCAGTTGTTTCGATTACGATTGATGATGTATTTGTAGTACATGATATCAAGGTGATCGAAGGAGAGAAAGGGCTGTTCATCGCGATGCCAAGTAGAAAAGCTGCAGATGGAGAATATCGGGATATCGCGCATCCGATCAATTCGGATACACGGGATATGATTCAGAGTCTGATTCTTGAGAAGTATCAGGAAGAAGCAGCGAAGCCATCGGCTGGACTGGAGAA
>USFH01000133.1 GCA_900553925.1 uncultured Clostridium sp. | reverse complement strand
GGATGCGGTTGCCGGCACATTGGGGAAGGATGTGTACGCAGAGAAACGTCATGCGTTCCGGGAGCAGTATATGAGCCGTTGCGACGGAAATGCAACGAAACGGTTGGTTCGATATATTTTACATGAGGAGACAAAGAGAAACGATGTTGAAAAGCTTATTTAAGAAATTTAAGAAAACGATCGTATTTAAGACGATTCAAAAGACCATTCCATACCGGGCACTGCGGAAGGTGTACCGTGTGTGCAGAAAGCAGATCCGCAGGATGTACCGTTATGAGATGCTGCGGAAGCATTATCCAAAACTTTATAATAAATATGCGGCAAGACCGGTCAACGAGAAGAAGGTTGTCTTTATCGAGGTGCGGGAGAGCAAGATCAGTGACAGTTTTTCCCTGATGTACAAGAAGGTGCAGGAGGAAAACAAATACGAAATCCATACACATTTCCTGCGTAGTGGATTCTCCAAGCGAAAAGACTACCAGCATGCATGCGAGGCAATGATCACGGATATCGCAGATGCAAAATATATTTTCTTAAATGAATCCTCGGATGTGATCGCTGCCCTTCCGATGCGGAAGGAGACGATTGTCACACAGCTCTGGCACGGCTGCGGGGCCTTCAAGAAGTTTGGCATGAGTACGGCAGAGCTTATATTCGGTGATGACAGAAAGACACTGGAGAAATATCCATATCATGGAAATTACACGTATGTAACCGTCAGTGCACCGGAGGTTGTCTGGGCATATGAGGAGGCAATGTCCCTACAGGATAAAAAAGGTGTGGTTGTCCCAACCGGTATTTCCCGTTCCGATGTGTTCTATGATGAGACGGCAAAGAAGGCAGCCCAAAAGAAGCTGTATGAGGTTGTGCCGCAGGCGAAGGGCAAGAAGGTGATTTTGTATGCACCGACATTCCGTGGAAGAGTTGCAAAGGCTAAGACACCAAATCGGCTGGATATCGCGGCGTTTGGTGATGCACTCGGGAAAGATTATGTGTTACTCTTCAAGCTGCATCCGTTTGTGAAGAAGCGGACTGCAGTTCCGGAAGGGTATGAGGATTTTGCATTTGATCTGACAGATGATATGAGTATCGAAGAGCTGCTGTTTGTGGCAGACATCTGTATCTCGGATTATTCATCACTGGTATTTGAGTATTCGCTGTTTGAAAAGCCGATGATCTTCTTTGCCTTTGATCTGGATAACTACTATGACTGGCGTGGATTTTACTATGATTATAAGGACTTTGTTCCGGGACCGATCCATACGACGACAGAGGAAATGATCGATTATATCCGGCATGTGGATGAACGGTTTGATAAGAAGCAGGTACAGGACTTCCGGCAGAAGTTTATGAGTGCCTGTGACGGACATGCGACAGAACGTATTATGAAGCTTGTGTTTGATGGAGAACGATAAATGATTTCTGTGATTATACCACTCTATAATGCGAAGGATTATGTCTGTGAGGCAGTTGCTTCGGTACTTGCACAGCGGGTGGAACTTGAACTGATCGTGCTCGATGATGCATCGACAGATGGTTCGGCTATTGTGCTTCGGCAATGGCTCGAAGCCCATCGAGGAGAAGTGGGTGACATATCTGTTTCGTTGATTGAGAATAAAGAGAATATGGGAGTTGCCCGGACGCGTAACAAAGGTGTTCTGTTAGCGAAGGGCAGCTATATTGCTTTTCTCGATGCTGACGACCGCTTCGCGGAAGGGAAGCTTGCCAGGCAGATAAAACTTCTTGAAGAGACCGGGGCAGATCTGTGCAACACGGGACGGATGCTGATCCGCGCAGATGGAGAGAATACAGGAATAGTAATTCATACACCGGAGATCATTACACTTAGTGAACTGGAGAAGTCCAACCGGATCAACTGCTCGTCCGTTCTGCTCCGTCGGGAAACCGCACTGCGGTATCCGATGGAACACAGTGAGGTGCATGAGGACTATCTGACCTGGCTTCGGATGCTAAAGGATGGTGTCCGGATGGTTGGAATCGATGAGCCGCTGCTATTATACCGGCTGTCGGAGGGTGGAAAGTCCAGAAATAAGTGGAAATCTGCACAGATGACATATCGTACATACAGGTATGCCGGATACGGGTGGTGGAAATCCATGTGCATGTTGGCCTGCTATATGATAAATGGCGTCAGAAAATATGCATCTCATTGAAAATTCACCGTATTTTCAAATTGTACGGGGAATCAACGATTGATTTTGAGGGCGAGATGCGATATGATAAGAAAGAACGGCTTTGCCGAATAAAGTATGAGAGGTATGGATATGGTTGACGAGAAGAAAACCATCCTTATGACGAAGCTTGCGATATTTGAGAAACATGAAAAGAACAAAAGCCTGGTTGTAAGCAAATATTACAGAAGCGATTATGTCCGTTATAATGTACTTAAAACATGGGTCGCAGTCACAGTGCTTTACTGGTGTCTGATTGCAGGATATGTATTTATGGCGTTTGACAGTATTTTAGAGAAACTGAATGACTTGGATTATTTTGCAATCGTATATAAGATGCTCGGTGGGTATGTGATAGTCTGTGCAATCTATTTCGTGATTGCATCTTTGATTTATAATTACCGTTATAAGAAGGCGAAAAATGGTCTTGCACAGTACAATGCAAACTTGAAAGCGTTGATTCATGCAGATGATCCGCTGCCTGTGAGACAGATGGTTGCAGAAGGTACGCGGACAACAGATGATGTATCGACAGCACGCGCAAACAGCAATCCGGCAGCGGCAGCACGGGCACATGTAAACCGTTCAGACCTTGTGAACCGTCAGCTGCAGGCACAACAGGAGCGCAAGAATCAGGAAATAATAGAGAACGTCAGAAAAAGAAATGAGCGTATTCAGGCGCAGCAGGAGATCGAGGCGAAGCGGCAGCAGGAGATCGAGACGGAACGTCAGAGAATCCGGCAACGGAGAGAACAGCTCGAACAGGAACAGCTCCGGAAGCTGAGAGAAGAACAGAACCGGAAGATGTATCGGGAAGACCATGTCTATAATACAAATAAACCAGACAAAACAGGGAGGGGAGAATAACCATGGCAGGATTGATAGCAGTCAGAGATTCCATCCGGGATTTCTTAAGGAAATATGATGAGGTAATTACACCGGTTATACGGTTTATTTTTGCGTTGGTCATTTTCTCATGTGTAAATTCTCTGTTTGGATATTCAGAGTTTTTAGATAGAGGGGTTATTGTGTTTTTACTCTCTGTGATCAGTGCACTTGTGTCAACGCCGGTAGTGGTTTTTGTGGCAGGCGTTGTAATTGCGGTTCATTGCTTTTCCGTATCTATTGATGTGGGAGTATTGGCATTGCTGTTGTTCCTTATTATGTATTGCTCATACATGCGTATGTTTCAGAATACCGGATATGTGCTTGCACTTGTGCCGGTTCTGTATATGTTGAAGCTTCCGTTTGCAGCACCGGTGCTTGTGGCAATTTTTGCAGGATTTTCAGGCGCTGTGCCGGCGGCATTTGGTGTAGTTTTATATTATTTTGCACAGTATGTGAAAGAGGCACAGGCAACACTTACCGCTGGAACAGAGAAAGATTTTCAGGGATATGCGTATATTGTGAATAATATCGTTAAGGATAAGAATATGCTGCTTGCAATCATTGCGTTTGCAATTGTGATTCTTGTAACGGCATTTATATACCGGTTACGTTTTGACTATGCATGGTATGTTGCAATCGGCGTGGGTAGCGTATTTACCATCCTGGTATTTATGGTATGTGGCATGTTTGTCGGTGTGAATGCGAATGCCGGAAGCCTGGTTCTCGGATCGCTTCTTGGTGGCGTTGTCAGCGTGATCGTGCAGATGTGCAAGAGTGTGGTGGATTACTCCCGCAAGGAAGTTGTACAGTTTGAGGATGACGATTACTATTATTATGTGAAGGCAATTCCGAAGCTTGGAAGCCAGAAAAAGACAGTAAAGAATATAACCGAAGATGTGGAAACACAGATGGATAACCGTAAGATGACATCCGGGCAGAGCCGTTCCCGGCAGGGTGTGGATGGACAGGCAAGACCTGCACGCCCACAGCATGGAACAGATGGACAGGCAAGATCTGCACACCCACAGCATGGAGTGGATGGTCAGGTAAGACCGGTACGTCAGACACAGGCAGCGAATGGCCAGGCGGTACAACAGGCACGCCCAAGACAGGGAGCGAACAGCCAGACCAGACAGCCGCGTCAACAGCAGGGAAACGGACAAGGAAGACCACGCCCATAGAAGCGACTGGAACAAGACAGTAGAAGACGGCAAAATTAAGGGGTGTTAGTTTGAAGAAGTTACTCACAACATTAAGTGTATATTTTGATTGGTTTTATATACCGAAGATTCATGTGACCGATATTATCGAGATCATTATCTTATCGTATGTAATCTATCATGTTATGCTCTGGTTTAAGCGTACCCGGGCATGGACGTTATTCAAGGGAATTGTTGTGCTGTTTATCTTCGTTGGACTGGCATCTCTTTTTCGCTTGAATACGATATTGTGGATATTCCGGAATACCATCAATGTTGGTATCATCGCGGTCATTATCCTGTTTCAGCCGGAACTTCGTCGTGCGCTAGAAGAGCTTGGACGGAAGAAGATTTTGTCGGATGTTCTTGTAAGGGACGATAAGAATCTCCATCTTGAACGGGTCAATGACCATACGATTGATGAGCTCGTTTCGGCAGCCATTGATATGGGAAAGGTAAAGACAGGCGCGCTCATTGTCATTGAGCAGGATGTTGCGCTTGGGGAATATGAGAATACCGGAATCCTGATCGACGCAGCACTTACGAGACAGCTGCTGATCAATATATTTGAACATAATACCCCGTTGCATGACGGTGCAGTGATTATACGGGATAATCGGGTGCTTGCGGCAACCTGTTATCTGCCGCTTACCGATCGGATTGATTTGAATAAAGCACTTGGAACCAGACATCGTGCAGCGGTCGGTATCAGTGAAGTGTCAGATAGTATGACCATTGTTGTATCAGAGGAGACAGGTGAGATTTCTGTTGCCTATGGTGGTACGTTATATAGAAACCTGGATGCAATTGAGCTTCGCAAGAAGCTGACCTCTTTGCAGCCGGCTGCTCCTGTGCACAGACGCACAAGACGGCGGAAAGGAGGTAGAAACAATGGAAAAAAATAAGAAAGAACATGGGCATATCGGTTATAAAATTGCAGCGGTTATTCTTGCGGTGATCGCATGGCTGGCTGTTGCGAATATATCGGATTACCAGACGACGAAAGAGATTTCTGATATTCCGGTGACACAGCTCAATGGGGATGTGTTAGAAGAACTTGATAAGATCTATGATGTGGCATCCGGAGATACGGTAGATATCGTTGTCAAGGGCAGACGGTCTGTCGTTGGGGCGCTTGGCAGAAATGACTTTATTGCAACGGCTGATCTGTCGGCGATGTCAATTACGAACACGGTACCGATTACAGTCGAAGCGAAAAGCGATTCTGTGAAGAATGAAATCAGTATTACCTGTGTAGATAATACGATGCGGCTGAACCTTGAAGAGAAGGTGACACAGCAGTTCCCGTTGAAGGTGGAAACAACCGGAAG
>USFH01000132.1 GCA_900553925.1 uncultured Clostridium sp. | reverse complement strand
GATCCCTTCTATTATTAATCAGTTTATCATTACCCTTAAGGATACGTCGATCCTTTCTGTTATCGGATTCCCGGAACTTACCAATATGGGTAAGACCATCAGCGGCAATACCTTTAAGGTGCTGCAGACATGGGCTATCGTAGCGATCTTCTATATGATGGTGATCATTACGCTCAGCAAGATCGCAAAGCGCATTGAAAGGAGTGTTAATCGTGGAAAATAGAAAGGTTATGGTTCATGTACAGAACCTGAAAAAGAATTTTGGAAAGCTGGAGGTATTAAAAGACCTCAGCATTGATATTATGGAAGGGGAGGTTGTGGTACTGATCGGGCCTTCCGGAAGTGGAAAATCTACATTCCTGCGCTGCTTAAATCAGCTGGAAACAGTTACCTCAGGAACCGTTTTGGTAGACGGACAGGATGTGACGGATAAGCATACGGACATTAACAAGGTTCGGGAAAACATCGGAATGGTGTTCCAGCATTTTAATCTGTACAATAACAAGACAGTCATCCAGAACATCATGCTTGCACCGGTCTATGTACAGTGCCAGGATCTTAAAAAAGCGAAACGTCACAACCGGTTCCTTCCGCTTACAAACCTGTTCCGCAAGGAGAAGCAGGAGAAAATCGAAATCACAACGACCAAGGCAAAGATCGTAGCGGAAGCGAAAGAAAAAGCAGAAGATCTGCTGAAGAGAATCGGACTGTTAGACAAGGCAGACGTATATCCGTCTACACTTTCCGGCGGACAGAAGCAGCGTGTGGCAATCGTGCGTGCACTTGCAATGAACCCGGATGTGATCCTGTTCGATGAGCCAACCTCCGCGCTTGATCCGGAGATGGTAGGCGAGGTATTGGATTTGATGAAGGCAGTCGCGGAGGAAGGCATGACGATGATCATTGTTACCCACGAGATGGGATTTGCAAAGGAAGTTGCAAATAAAGTTCTCTTTATCGACGATGGTCAGATCTTGGAATCCGGCACACCGGAAGAGTTCTTCGGGAATCCAAAGAATCCGAGACTCAAAGAATTCCTGTCGAAGGTGTTGTCGTAAAATAATTTGAACATTATAAAATGCATCAACATTCGAAAAAATCGGATGTTGGTGCATTTTTTTGTTATAGTATATACAGAAGACATATGTATTTTGTAAGATACAGTAAACAGCAATTATGCAACTGTTAAAGACATATATGTGGATATTTTCAGAGCTGTATAATTGCGAGATTGTAATAAAAAAAGGGGAGAACTTATGTACCAGATACTTTTGGTGGAAGATGACGAATCCATCCGGGAAGTCATCGCAGATTACATGGATGAGAAAGGAAAAGACACGCTGCGCCTGACACTCGCCGAGGACGGAAGAGCCTGCGAGGGCGCACTTGAACGCCAGACATTTGACCTGATCCTGCTCGACGTGATGCTTCCGGATATCGACGGATTCACACTTTGCCGGATGATACGGAAAAAAGATATGGTTCCAATCGTATTCCTGACTGCGAAGGGAAGCGAGGAGGATATACTCTGGGGCTACGGACTTGGCTGCGACGATTATATCGTGAAACCATTTTCACTGGCAACGCTGTATGCGAAGATACTTGCCATCCTGCGGCGTACAAAACAGGAGAACCAGAAAGAGACGATTACCTGTGGCGCAATCCGGATGGACATGCAGAGCTGTCAGGTATTTGTGAAGGAGCGGGAAGTACAGCTGCAGAACAAGCAGTATGAGATCCTGCGATTCCTGATGGAGCATAAAAATATCGTGTGGTCGCGGGACGCTCTGTTAAACCACATCTGGGGATATGATTACATCGGCGTCGACCGTGTGGTGGATAACCAGATCAAGAAGCTGCGGAGTGCGCTTGGCGAGGAAGGAAAACGGATTCAGACGGTGGTAGGCAGGGGTTATAAAATATCAGATGCGTAGCCATGTGTGAAAACAGAAAAATTATAGTTGGTATTTTATCTGATGTGTGTTCAGGAAAATCAAACGAAGATAAGAAAATGGAGGGATGCATATGAAGTTTACGATATTACCGGATTTTGAAGCAAATAGAAAAAGGCGTGCAATCCGCAGGCAAAAGCGTGGGCAGCGAAGAGATGCGCGGCAAAGCCGGAAGAACTATTGGTATCTGAAACGAAAGAAGTTCTGGCAGGTGTGGCTGGAGCGTTTTATCCTTATGTTTCTGATTCTTGGAATGGGTGGTGCATGGTATTTTAGGACCGTGGTGCAGGATACGGAGGATAATGCGGAATTTGAGATGGATCAAAGTCAGGAAATTATTCAGACTTATATTGAGAGGCGGTATGAAGAACTGACTGCGATGGGAATGAAACCCGGAAAAGAGTTCGACGATCAGATGGGCGCGTATATGTACCGTATGATCCCGAGCAGATTGATGGGCGCGTATGGCGTATCTGCAGCAGCGGCGGTGATCTATAATGAAAATGGAGAGCTTCTAACCGACAGCAGTTCACGGTTTTATCTGTACTGTGACCGGTATGAACCGGTAGGAGACGAGAACGATCATACAGTGAATCTATATCAGTCTTATTATACATGTGCACAGGAGCTGTCGGATGAATTTCTTCAGGATTATAACGACTATTTTCTCTATGGCAACATCGAAAATGGAGAACGAATGGAATTCGGAGATCTATATGTAGATGAAGAGAAACGACAGTTTTATTTCAGTACCATTTCTTGTTTAGAGCAAGGGAAAGTGGTGAAAACTTATGATTTCACACCGGAGCATGTAGAGGGCATGGAAAAAGTACAGGAAACGTATGACTACTGGACGAGAGAAGGAACACGCTGGTACCCGGTTCTTGGAATACGGTCGGCAGAGATTTCGGAGCTTCTGCAGTTTGCATACGATGTGTATGATGATTACAAGGATGACAAACAGTTAAAAGGTGCCGGTGTGACAGCGGAACGGGGATACTTCGCCAAGACATATGCACGATATAATGTGATAGAAATCGGTGATCAAAGTAATGGAAATCCGGAATATACGGTTGTGTTCGCGTATAACTATGATTTCTTTCAGGCAAATCGTGGCTTTGTACAGAAGCTTGTAATCTGCCTGTCCCTTGCAATCCTGCTTATCAGTTTCCTATGGTCGCGGTTTACCTACGTGCGGCTTAAGGCAAGGTATGAGCTTGAAGATTATCAGCGGAATCTCACGAATGCAATGGCGCATGATCTGAAGAGTCCGCTGATGATATTATCCGGCATGGCGGAGAATCTGAAAGAAAATGTACATACGGAGAAGCGGGAATATTATGCGGAGGAGATGCTTAAGAATATCGCGGATATGAACCGTATGATTGAGCAGTCTCTTGGATTCTCGAAGCTCAGCCAGACAGAGCGGCTTGGCAGAAAGACAGAGGTCGATATGCGCGCACAGACAGATGCGCTGCTCCGGAAATACAAGGAGCTTGCGGAGGCACATGGACAGCATATTTCCGTGACAGGTGAGGGGCAGATGCGCGGAAATGAGGCGATGCTCCGGCAGATGATCGATAATCTGCTGCAGAATGCTATCCTGCACGGAGAAGAAGATGGACAGATTGAGGTCAACATTGGAAATGGTACATATCAGATCCGAAATACTTACATGGGCTCCCTTACGACGGAGGACGCGAAGAAGCTTCTAAAACCATATGCCAAGGAGGAAGACCGGAAACGGACAGGCGGACATGGGCTGGGACTATCCATTGTAAATGAGATCGTGAAGCTGCATGGCGGTAAGCTTCATTTGAAGGTGGAAGAAGGTATGTTTCAAGTAGAAATTAAAATATGATAAATAGTATCATATGAATAGCTTTTCATATGTAAGGGAACGTGCTATAATCGGCAGTGGTTAGTAAAAACTAACTATTGCCGGTTTTTTGCATTATATAAAAGAGAAATGGAGGATAAATTTATGAGTGGTACAGGGAAAAAGACCATTGTTGAATTTCAGGATGTCGTAAAAACTTATGGAGAAGGAGAGGCATTGCAGTATGCCAACAACCATGTGAGTTTTACGATTGAGGAAGGCGAGTTTGTTGTCATCCTCGGTCAGTCCGGAGCCGGGAAGTCAACCGTATTGAATATGCTTGGCGGCATGGATCTGCCGACATCGGGTAAGGTTCTGATCGATGGTGAGGAAGTATCGGCGATGAACGATAAGCAATTGTCAGATTTCCGTGCACGCAAGATTGGATTTATCTTTCAGTTTTATAATCTGATCCCAAGCCTGACGGTACGGGAGAATGTTGCTCTTACCAAAAGCATTGTGAAAGATGCTGCGGATCCGGACGAGATGCTTGCGGCGGTTGGACTTGCCAATCATAAGGATAAATTTCCATCTCAGTTATCCGGCGGCGAACAGCAGCGTGTATCGATTGCGCGTGCGCTTTCCAAGAAGCCACGTATCATCCTTGGCGATGAGCCGACCGGTGCACTTGATTCTGAGACGGGTGTGATCGTTTTATCGCTCTTGCAGAAGCAGAGCCGCGAGGGAAAGAACACTGTCATCTTAGTTACGCACAACGCGGATATCGCACAGTGTGCAGACAAGGTCATCCGTATGAAGAACGGAAAGATCCGTGAAGTGATCACGAACGAACACCCGCTTGCAGTTGAGGAGGTGGAGTGGTAATGCTATTTCGAAAGATGCTGCGTGAGTTCAAAGCGAACTTTGGACCATTCTTCTCTGTATTTTTGCTTGCAGCCATTGCCATGATGCTATTCATCACGATGGAGGGACATGTCGTATCCCAGAATGTGGCGCGAAGCAAATACCACGATGCATGTAACATCTCGGATATCTGGATGTACGGAGAAGGCTTTACAAGTGACGATCTGAAAGCGGTAAGAAATCTGGATTTTGTGGAACAGGCACAGCTGCGGATGCAGGTGACAGCGAGTGCACCGAAGCAGGATGGCGCACAGGTCGATCTGTTCTTAATGAAAGAAAATGAAGTGAATACACCGTATCTGATCGAGGGCGAGGATTTTAACCCGGACGATACTGATGGTGTGTGGATTGCAAATGCATTTGCCGAAAAACGGGATCTGCATGTCGGCGATGCATTTACGATCGAATATAATGGTGTGACATTTACGAAGACAATCCGCGGTCTGGTCGAGTCCGTAGAATATGAATACAGACAGGCGGACGGGGATGCGGATATGTTTCTGGAGAACATCACGATGGCATATATGTCCTACGATGCGTTCCCAATCCGGGAGTATATGACACACCTGATCAAGCAGGAGAAGATTACGGCAGCGGATATCAGGAAGCACGCAGATACCTATCAGGCAGTGTTCGATAAGCTGGATGAATACGGTATGAGCGTGGATGATCTGTCGCAGGATATGCTTCTGACACTGGTCGAGAAGATGAGTGATGAGAAGCTTACGAAGATGATGCCGTACACACAGATGGTCATTAAGACGACCGACGGAAAGGCACTTGCACACGAGGACGAGATTGCCGATGCAATCAATCACAGATATTCAGCAATGATTGACCGCAAATCAGTACCGGGACTGGCAAGACTTGACAGTGAGCTTGACCAGCACCAGACATTTTCGTATTCTTTTATGATTATCTTCGTTGGTATTGCAATTCTTGTTATTGCAACGTCCATGAAGCGTATGGTTGACAAGCAGCGGACGGAGATCGGAACGATGAATGCCCTTGGTATGAAGAAAGGAAAGATTCTGTTCCAT
>USFH01000131.1 GCA_900553925.1 uncultured Clostridium sp. | reverse complement strand
CCGGATCGATGCCTTCTACTTCATGGAAAATTTCCATAAATTCTTTTCCGGTAATGGTCTCTTTTTCAATCAGGTACGCTGCAATCTTATCCAGTGCCTCCCGATGCTCGTTCAGCAGCTGTTTTGCCTTCTCATAGGATTCTTCCAGTACCTTCATCACTTCGCGGTCCACTTCTGCTGCTGTCTCATCACTGCAGTTCATTACAGTACGGTCGTTTAAATACTGATTGGCAGCGGTCTCAATGCCCATCATGCCGAATTTCTTTGACATACCGTAGCGGGTAATCATGGCTCTTGCAAGCTTGGTTGCCTGCTCAATATCGTTGGAAGCACCTGTGGTTACTTCCCCGAATTTCACTTCTTCCGCTGCACGTCCACCGGTAAAAGTAGCAATCTTATTTTCAATTTCCTGTTTGGTCATCAGATACTTATCACCGGTTTCCACCTGCATGGTATAACCAAGGGCCCCGGAGGTTCTTGGGATAATGGTAATCTTCTGTACCGGTGCAGAATGGCTCTGCAGCGCAGCCACCAATGCATGTCCGACCTCATGATATGCAACCGTCTTTTTCTCCTTATCCGAGAGCACGGCATTCTTCTTCTGATAACCGGCAATTACAACCTCAACACTTTCTTCCAGATCCGCTTCAGTCACAAAATTCCGGTTTGAACGGACGGCACGAAGTGCACCCTCGTTGATGATATTCGCAAGCTCCGCGCCGGATGCTCCGGATGCCATACGTGCGATCGTATGGAAATCGACATCATCGCCAACCTTGATCTTTCTCGCATGTACCTTAAGAATTGCCTCACGGCCCTTCAGGTCAGGCAGTTCCACCGGTACTCTCCGATCAAAACGTCCCGGTCTGGTAAGCGCCGGATCGAGTGATTCCGGACGGTTTGTTGCCGCCAGAATGATAACGCCGTTGTTCCCTTCAAATCCATCCATCTCCGTTAAAAGCTGGTTCAATGTCTGCTCCCGCTCATCGTTGCCGCCGTACTTGCCGCCGTCACGTTTCTTACCGATTGCATCAATCTCATCGATAAATACGATACAAGGTGCCTTCTCCTTTGCCTGCTTGAACAGATCACGCACCTTCGATGCACCCATACCGACAAACATCTCGACGAACTCGGAACCGGAGATTGAGAAGAACGGCACATTTGCCTCACCGGCAACCGCTTTCGCAAGCATTGTCTTACCGGTTCCCGGAGGGCCGACTAACAAAAGTCCCTTCGGCATCGATGCACCGACGTCTGTGTATTTCTTCGGATTATGCAGATAATCGACGATCTCCGCTAAGTTTTCCTTCGCCTCATCCTCGCCGGCAACATCTGTAAAATGAATTCCTTCCGTGGACTGTACATACACCTTCGCATTGCTCTTTCCGCCCATACCGAACATCATGGAATTCTTGCCGCCTGCCTGTTCCATCAGCTTCTTCGCAAGGAATCTTCCAAGTATCCAGAACAGCAGAAGCGGCACAACCACAGATATCAGAAAGCTCATAAACGGGGATGTCCTCGTCTCGATTTCTTTCGAGAACTTCGCGCCGCTGTCATAGAGCCGCTGTGTCAGGTCATCGTCCGGCATGAGTCCGGTCTTGTAGATTGCGCTCTCCGCCTTATCCGTAAATGTGATCTGTGTGCTGTCGATCTGTACCTGACCGATATTTTTATCCTCGGTCATCTTCATGAATGTTCCGTAATCAACTTCCTTTACCTGCCGTTCTGCCAGCATCGGGGTGATAAATAAATTAAACATCAGCAATACTACCAGCACGATTCCGTAATAGAAGATCAACGGACGTTTGGGTGATTTTACTTCTTTCATCTCTGCATACTTCCTTTCCATACTATAATGCACAACGTATTCTACATCTATAACATGTATTTCAATATAATTCACTCCATATGCGATGTATTGAAACCAAGAAGTTCTAGATGTTCTGATCTACATATTCTTACCGTACGCAACCGCCGCCGATTCGACATCCCTGTCTCAGCGGCGGCTTGTTTGAACATCGTGTTCAAACATTGCTGATTACAGCAGAACATCAAGAACTTCTAAGTTTCAAACATATGCATATTTCGCGAAATTATATCGAAATACATGTAATCTACACGGATGAATACGTTGTGCAATTTACGCTTTCTACTCTCCGTACTTCTCCTTCAATACCTTCACGATCATCTCGTAGTTCGGCATCTCTACTCCATATTGTTGTCCAAGACGAAGCGGCTCATACAGCAATCCATCGATTTCCGATGGTTTTCCTGCCCAGATGTCCCGCTGCATGGAGGTGGAAGCCTCCGGTACAAGTGCATCTAAGATGTCCAGATTCGTCTTCTCAACATCAACCAGAAATGGGATTCCCATGGCTGTTGCAAGTGCGTCGATTTCCTTCATACACCGGATCAAAAGCATCCGCTCCTCTCCTGCGCGCTGGAATACTTCTGCTTTCGCATCATAATACAGACCGCAGGCTGCCATCGGTGACACATACGCGTATTTCTGAAATGCATCCCGTTCAATCTGATCGGAAAGTACCGCATCGATGCCTGCTGCCTTTAATTCCTGCTCTAAGAGGAACATCTTCCGGCAAAGCGCCTGTCCCTTCCGTGCGCCAAATACGATACGGAAGATATCGCCTTTTTGTAAGATCACGCCCGGTTCCTTAATCTCCGCCGCAATGTAGATACAGCCATCTACAACTGTCGTATCCGGCAGCTCCTGCTGCAGCTTCGCACCGGTTCCGTAGATGTTCAGGATCGGAACGATCAATGTCTCCGCATCGCTATGTTCTCTCAAAAATGGAATGATATCCGGAATCGAATATCCTTTGACACACACAAACAGGACATCCGGAATCTCCGCATATCCTGCCTCATCAACTGCCTTTATGTCTGTCACGGTACATGTCCGGCTTGGTGACTCCACACATATACCATGTTCTCTGATTGCTGCAAGGTGTGCGCCACGCGCAATCAATGTTACATCCTGTCCGGCTTCCGCCAAGAATGCACCGATGCTTCCGCCGCATCCACCGGCTCCTATAATTGCATATTTCATATATGATCTGCCACTTTCTATATGCGCAAGTGGTATCTCCTTCCCTCTTTTTCTTCTATCTCTGATCTGTGGTACATATTCTATAACAGATTTATGTTTGTTTTGTGAACAAATCCGCTATTGGAAGAATTTTAATAAAATATCGTTATTTGTCCTGTTTTTTCACCTTCACGATGACAATTGTAAGGTAGCTTGCTGCCTGTGTCAATGCATCTATCCCATACATCACACGTTCATCCGGCAGTCCGCAGTTTGAGACGCCATAGATCTCCAAATTTTCACCCTGCTGCCTTCTCCGCACAAGCTCTGTCCGAAGCATGCCGATCAGCTGTTCCAGCTTCTTCCCCGACTTCATATAGATCCGTGTCCCGTCATAGTCCACGGTATCCTCCACTGCGTAGCTGCCCGGAATAATATGGATCTCCTCTCCCTGATCCGCAAGCGAGATTCCAAGTCTTGCCGCCACCGCACAGAAAGAAGGCACGCCGCTGATCATCGACGCAGGCATCCCCGCCGCAAGCACACGCCGGTGAATATAATGGTACGTCGAGTACACGCTTGGATCACCGATTGTAAGAAATACAAGCTTCTTCCCCTGTTGCATCCGCGCCCGCACCTCGGCAAAGCAGCGATCCTGCGCCGCGTGAAGCACGTCCGCATCCTTCGTCATCGGAAACTGCATCGGACAGATCTCCTTTTCCTCGATCTCCGGTACGACCTGCCGCACGATCTTATAAGCATAACATTCTTCTTTCTTCTCATTTGGCAGTAAGATGCAGTCACTCTCACGGATTGCCCGCACCGCTGCCAGCGTCAGAAGCTCCGGATCACCCGGGCCGACTCCGACGCCAATCATTCTTCCTTCCATCTATCTGTTTCCTCCTGCAGCACATACCTGCCAGATTCGCTAACTGATAGCTGCCTGTCATATTTTAATTTTCCAGGTAACTCTCCAACGCTGCCTTTCCACGATACGTGCTCACATTAAATGTCCGTACGCCTCTCCGGCTCGTACACATTTCACTATGATAAGATAACAGATTTGATATCTGCCAGTCATCATTTTCATCGGTCCAGATGCCTCGTGCCTGCGCCCAGTCTACAAATTCAAATACCGCCGGTGTCGTATCCGCAGAGCGTTCTTCCATATACGCAATTTCATCTGCCAGCCGCACTTCAATCTCTTCTGTGCTGACATCCGCATCCAGCCACATCTGTACCTCGCCACGTGCACACGCCAGGTTATAGCGCATCACATACGTATCCGGATGGGAAAATGCAAACGCAATATATAAGCCGCCGCATACAAAAATCATGTATTTCATCAGCGGAAATGTATTCTTATACAGATAGATGATCGTGCCAGTGAAAAGCACAACCAATACCAGCAGTCCAAACAGCACCAGCACGCGCAGGTACGACAACCGGTATGCCTGAATGTACATCAGCATCCGTACTGCCGAAGACCCGATCATCACATAGGTGCAGCCACACATAACCGTAAGAATCGTCCGAAGCACACAGCTTTCCGCAAATGCGCGGTTGCAGACCAGCACAATCACCAGATTCACAGCCGCTACAAAGAGCAGCTGGAAGAATCCCTGTCTCGCATATTCCGAATACGAATACCCGGCTGGCAGCATCTGCTTTCCAAGAAAAGGTGACAGAATCTGAATGACTGCGAACACCGCATACAGGGCGGTAAGCAGACCGCAGAACGTAATACCGATCATCGGCTCCACCATCCGCTTCTCCTCACACTCGATCTTCGGTGGCTGAATCACCAGCTTGCAGAAGATTCCATAGACGATGATAAATACCGCAACAAGCATCATCACGAAGCCGGTCAGATTCCCGGACAGCCGCAGATTCCCGATACTCCGGTCAACCATATATTTGAAGATGGCATCTGCCTGTGAGAGCACGATCAGCATCAATACCAGAAACGGCAGAGCAATTAACACGCCAACCAGAACATAGATTGCCTTGGATTTCTTCTTTTCCCGAAGCTTCACATACACGTAGCAGTCACTGAACCCGCGGAACAGATACCCGAGCGGCGAGAACACTGTACCGAGCACGGCACGGATGTATTTCCCGACGCCCCATTTGTCCGCATCGCAAAAGCAGGTAAAAAATACAGTCATCGAAAGCAGGTAAATGCCTATGTAATTACATGTGATCAGGAATCGGTCTGCGGTCAGGAACGTTGATACGCCAAGCAGAAGGATTCCTATATAGTAGATCATCGTATGCGGGTTCGACGTCTTATCCTCGCGGTTATCGTACGCCTTACTCTGCGGTGCATGCGAGCAGACATAATATAAGAAGCCAATCGTTGCTGCGGCGAATAAAACTGTCATGATGCCATACGCATTTTTATACAGGCAGATGGTTGTCACAACCGCATAGATGACAGCAGCAAATCCCCCCGTCCGAAACCGGTCTGCCCGCTGCTTCATATCCGCATCCTGGACAGACATATCTAAATTCTCCTGTCTGATTTCTTCATTCATCTGTATCACTCCTTTTCCGAAATTTGAATGATAATTGCATATTATCCGAATAGCGTTTGTAGATACATATATTTTATTTTTGAATATGTTCGCATATACAATATGTTTGGAACTTAGAAGTTCTTGATGTTCTGTACTATATCAGCAATGATTGAATACGA
>USFH01000130.1 GCA_900553925.1 uncultured Clostridium sp. | reverse complement strand
TGCCGTCAGGCTGTCCGCCGTGCAGTCAAAGCCGATATAGAACGTCGCCTTGCCCGCGTTGATCATCGTCTTGATCTCTTCCTCGTCGGTCAGCTGGGCGAGAAGTCCTCTTGCTTTCAGTTCGTCAAAAATGGTCATTTGTCTTTCTCCGTTTTTTATATATGAAAAATTTTAATAATTCTTTCCTTCGTCAATGAGCTCACGCGCAGAGGAGCGCATGGTCTCGCTCACAGTCACGCCGCCGAGAATGCGCGCAATCTCGCGCACGCGATCATCGCCCGTGATCTCGGAGACCTGCGTTTCGGTGCGCCCGTCGATCACCCGCTTTTCGATCAGCAGTTGCCGGTCGGCAAGCGATGCGATCTGCGCCGAGTGCGTCACGCAGATCGTCTGTGTGCCGCGCGCGCTCGTCTTCAGTTTGAAGCCGATCTTGCGTGCAGTCTTGCCGGACACCCCGGCATCGATCTCGTCGTAGATGACAGGAACAAGTACTGTTAACAGCTTTGGATCGCCACACTGCGGTGTTACACATACATCGGTACAGGTATCAGTTAAGCTGTATGCGCAGGAATCTGTGTTGTTTGCAACTGCATTGCTTAAGACTTTTTTGTTACAGCCACAGCATTTAGACATGTTCGTTTCCTTTCAAATATGCTTACAATAATATATTCAGATTATGCATTTTTGTTCGGTTCCTTCCATATATTTGTAAAAGAAAGAATTGGGAGGCAGACGTGGAGGCAGTTTATAGATGGAAAGGGGATAAACGGATTTTGCTCTACGAGGAGGGAAATCAGATTTTAGCGCAGGTTGTTGGGACGGGCAGGACCGTGCAGTGGGGCAGCCTCTGTCGGGATTATCATTCCTGTGGTGCAAGTCTGCTTTGGGAGAATGAAATCTATGTGGCGTATGTCAATACAGAAAATGTTTTAATGTGGGATAAGCTTTTCGCGGAGGGACGGCTGGTTCTAGTGAAGGATGGTCTGTGGGGGAGTATCTCGGATGTCACGATCGCACCGGTCGTGGGAGAACGCACACTGCTTTATGTATGGTATTGCATGCGAGGGGCGGAGAATGGAAGATATGACCTGTGCGTGATAGATCCGCTTGGAGAGAGGAAGGTTCAGAGATTGGTGCAGGGAGTAGGACGGATTGAACATTATGAGATATTGCAGCATGGAGAGGTTAGTTATCTTCTATATAAATTAGAAAGAGAAACGAAGCCGAGGATTTTCGCAGTGGATGTCTCAAGGCTGGGTGACATAAGTCTGTCAGAATATATATTATGTAAAGAACAGACTATGCAGGAACTGGAAAAACGATGTAAAGAAAATGATAAGAACTTTCATGAGGCAGTGGAACAGACGCAGGCAGATTATGAGAAGCGGTTGAAAACGACTGTGAAAAGTATGGAACAACGTTATAAACAGCAATATGATGAACTGGCAAAGCTGACACAGGGGATGCAGGAAGAGGGACGTAAGTGGCGAGAATTATATTACAAAAGTGTTACAAAAGATTAAGAAAAAATAAAATTTGCTTGACATAATTCGTAGAATTTTATAATATAAAAAATGCAACCTTTTTTTCGGAAACGTCCAAAGGCTGCAAAATGTAATTTGTATTACATGGGTAATGTACCACAATATATAGAGAATGTAAAGGAAAATTTTATGGAAGACAAGAAAAAAACTTTAACTGAATATGAGAAAGAAATTTCCGAAGCGCAAGAGATCGAAGAAAAACAGTCACACAGACGAAGGGCACGAAGCTTTAAGCGGATGCTGATGGTAACATTTCTGGTTGTGTGTGCGATTCCGATTACGTTATGCCTGTTCCTGATGGTGAAGATGAACCGGCTTGATCACCGGATTGAGAATCTGGTTGACCGGGTGGAGGAAGGACAGAACCTGGTCAGCACGAATATCGGACTGGTTGATGAATCGACCGAGACGATGACGAGCGAGCAGATGGCATATGGCAATCTTGAAAAAGGCTCGGCGGGTGTACACGTAGCTCTGACAGACAACGGAGACGGAACGGGCAAAGAGAAAGAGGATGCGGAAGCGACGACGGAAGCACAAAGCGATGTGCAGGAGCAATCATATTATAACGGACAGAAAGTGTACCTGACTTTCGATGACGGTCCGAGTACTTACACAGGGGAACTCTTAGATGTGCTGAAGAAAAACAATGTGAAGGCGACCTTCTTTGTTGTCTATAATGCGGATAAGGAAGCACAGCAGTATTACAAACGGATTGTTGACGAAGGACATTCCATAGGAATGCATTCTTACAGTCATGTATACGATCAGGTATATGCAAGTCAGGAAAGCTTTGAGGAAGATGTGACGAAGATCCACGATTACATACAGGAACAGACAGGGGTGGATACACATCTGTACCGGTTCCCGGGCGGAAGCTCCAATCAGGTAAGCAAGGTTGATATCCAGGATCTGATCGGTTATCTGCATGATGAGGGTATCGTCTATTATGACTGGAATTCTCTGTCGGGTGATGCGGTAGATGCATCTTTGACACCAAGTGAGTTAAATGATAATATACTTGGGTATGTACATGCAAATGCGGGTGACTCCGTGATATTGATGCATGATCTGCAGAACAATCATGCAACGATCGAAGCACTTCCGGCTTTGATCCAGACTTTGAAGGATGAGGGATATGAGATTTGTCCGATCGATGATTCTACAAAGCCGGTGCAGCATGTAGAATATAAGGGAGACAAATAATTGAACTACTTAGAAGCACAAAATTATATGGAAGAAAAAGGCAGGCTGGGTATCGTGCCCGGCCTGACACAGGTAAAGGAGCTCTTACGGAGGCTTGGCAATCCACAGGATGCGTGCAGGACACTGCACATCGCCGGGACGAACGGAAAGGGCTCTATTTTTGCGTTTGTACAGGAGAGTCTGCTTGCTGCAGGGTATCATGTAGGACGGTATATTTCCCCGACGATCCTGACGTATCTGGAACGATATCAGATGGACAGATGTTATATGTCAGAGGAGGAATTTGCTGCTTTGCTCACGGAGGTTGCGGCAGTGATTGAGACGATGGAGACAGATGGGTTTGCAAGCCCGACTGCATTTGAGATCGAGACAGCGGTTGCATTTTTGTATTTTGCAAGAAATCATGTGGACTATGTATTGCTCGAATGTGGCATGGGTGGAAGAGAGGATGCAACAAATGTACTCGAGAAACCGGAGATTTGTGTATTCGCGCAGATCAGCATGGATCATATGCAGTTCTTAGGGGATACTCTGACGAAGATTGCGACGGAGAAAGCGGGTATTATCAAGCCTTATACGACAGTAATCTCCGCACCACAGGTGCCGGAGGTATCGAAGGTGCTGCGGGAGACGTGTGAAGCACAACATGCTTCTTATATAGAAGTAACCCCATCGGATTGGGAAGTGGTGCAGATGAGTTTAGATGGCACGGATCTGGTGGAGCGCGGGACAAGGCAGGATGCCGACAATCCAGATTCGGATGCTTCCGGAACAAAAAAACCATATCATATTCCTCTGTTAGGAGAACATCAGATAATAAATGCACAGACAGCCATTACGATACTACGTAGACTAAATATAGAAGAAACAGCCATTCATGAGGGCGTCGCGCAGACGGCGTGGCCGGGGCGCATGACAAAGGTTGCCGAACATCCATATATTTATGTGGATGGTGCACATAATGTAGCGGCATGGGAATATTTGCGCACATCGGTGGAAAAGTATTTTACAAACCGCAGGGTAATCTATATAATAGGAGTACTGAAAGATAAGGAATACGGGAAGATGGTGGATATTCTGGCACCGACGATGGCGGCAGCCGTTGTTATTACACCGGATTCGCCGCGCGGTCTGCCAAAAGAGATTTTAGGAGCCTTGTTACAGGAAAAGAATGTACCTGTACAGCTTGCGGATACGAGTACCGATGCACTGCAAAAGGCAGGAAAACAGGCAGAAGATGAGGATGTGATCCTTGTGTGCGGTTCATTATCTTTTCTGGCAGAGTATCTGCAATTAAAAAGCGGAGATGAGAAAAATGGAGCGAATAGATAGAATTCTTGAGAATCCGGAATTCCAAAGCTATATGCATCAGATTGCGGAACAGGAACGGACACGTAAGTTCTGTCTGCACGGAATCGAGCATAGTCTGGATGTGGCGAGAATCGGATATATAAAGAATCTGGAACAGGGACTTTCCTTCCGGCAGGATGTGATCTATGCAATGGCATTGCTGCACGATATCGGAAGATGTGAGGAGTATGCTTCAGGGAAATCCCATCATGAGGCGGGAGCCGAGCTGGCACGACCTATCCTTCTGGCATGTGGATATACAGAGCATGAATGTGCTGAAATCTGTGATGCAATCGGCAGACATAAGGCACCGAGTGAGCAGGCAAAATCGCTTGCAACATTGCTGTATGATGCGGATAAGCAGTCTAGAAACTGTTTTGACTGCCCCGTGCAGGAACAGTGTTACTGGTCAGAGGAAAAGAAGAACCATACAATTCGATATTAAGTTTCATATACAAGAAGAATGCAGTCGGGAAAAAAACGGCTGCTTTTTTGTTTATGACGGGTGTAAAGAAATTGACAAAAAACAAAACTTGATAAAAACAACTGCAAATTGATTTGCACAAAGAAAACACAAGCAAAAATAAAATACAACTTGGTAAAACTGCGCAATGACATAAAAATAATAAGAAAACCTCTCTTTTTTTCTAAAAATAAAAAATGAACTCTCCAAAACTTTAAAAAAATTAGGAAATCCGGTATTCATGTTGACAAAATAACGTTACAGGCACATAATACAGCCAAGTCAAGGGTAAAGACTTAAAAAAATAAAGAAGAGAATGAAGAAGAAAGTGAGGATGATGTTTATGAAGAAAAGAAAATTAATCGGTATGGTGCTTGCAGCAACATTGGCATTGACATCGCTTACCGGATGTGGAAAGAAAGATTCCTCCGGAGATGACAAAGTATTAAGAGTCGGAATGGAATGTGCATATGCTCCATTCAACTGGTCACAGGAAACAGATGAGCTTGCGAATGGTGAAAAGGCAGTTCCGATCTACGGAACGAACATGTATGCATATGGCTATGATGTTATGGTAGCAGAGAAGCTTGCGAAGCAGATGGGCAAGACGTTGGAAGTACATAAGGTTGAATGGGATTCTATCGGAATGTCGCTCGATGCAGGTGATTATGATGTGATTATCGCAGGTATGGGACGTACAAAGGAAAGAGAAGCTTCCTATTCATTTACAGATCCGTACTATTACAGAGATAATTGCCTGGTTGTGAAGAAGGGATCCGGACTGGAGAATATCAAAGGTCTTTCTGAACTGGCCGGTAAGAATGTAACACTTACAACACAGCTTGGTACCGGATGGGTAAATCTGCTTGATCAGGTGCCGGATGCAAAGCTTGGTGCGAATTATGAGACAACAGCAGAGTGCTTCATGGCAATTTCAAACGGAACCGCAGATGTATGTGTCATCGATGTACCAACAGCGGAATCGGCAGCCATGACAAACGATGATCTGGCAATCATCTATCTTGATCCGAATGATAAGTTCCAGGGCGATGAGGAAATGACAAATGTATGTATCGCAACAAGAAAAGATGATACAGAGCTTCGTGATAAGGTTCAGGAAGCAATGAATGCAATCGGCTGGAATAATAAGGATACTATGGATAAGACAATGGAAGATGCAATCAGTTTGCAGCCGGCAGCTAACTAAATATCGTCGCCAAAAGGGCGATGATCAGTAA
>USFH01000129.1 GCA_900553925.1 uncultured Clostridium sp. | reverse complement strand
CAGCAACCAGTCAGCGTTATTAACCATCATGGCCTTACCCTCTGAAAAATCAATAAAACGGCTCATCTGCTTCTTGAAGCAGTCACAGTTATGCTGGATTGTCTCCTTCGTCATCATCTGACGCATATCCGTTCTTCCGGATGGATCACCGATCATCGCTGTACCGCCACCGATCAGAGCGATTGGCTTATTTCCACCCATCTGCAGACGCTTCATCAGGCAAAGAGCCATGAAATGTCCTACATGTAAGCTGTCTGCTGTCGGATCAAATCCAATATAGAACGTTGCCTTTCCTTCATTGATCAGCCGACTGATCTCCTCTTCGTTTGTCACCTGCGCAATCAGGCCTCTTGCTACCAGTTCTTCGTACAATGTCATCTTTCTTTCCTCCAAAATATAATATGGTATTGCCCCTCGCATACGCTCGGCGGCAGGTCGTCGAAAGCATCCTGAATCATTCGCTCCGCTCATGATGCTTTCTCCTATTTAAGGACATAAAAAAACGTCCTTATAAAAAATATAAGGACGAAGTATACTCCGTGTTACCACCTTATTTCGCGCTTACCTCACAATAACCGCCTTTGCAAGTATCGATACCAATACTTCAGCCTCTGTAACGTGTGCCAATCCGGCTACCCCTACTTGTCCGACGTTCAGGGAGCAGCTCCGAGATGTATTCATGTTTCCGACTTACCGCGCCTCTCATCAACCGGCTGCTTTCTGTGGCAGCTGCTCGCAAACACTACTTGTTCTCTTCCTCGCCTTTGCTATCATTCACAATGATAGCTTGATTATACTTGAGGTGTTCATATTTGTCTAGTTTTTTTTACAATTTCTTTTCCTGACAATTTTTTTCTGACGCTGTCTGTACGATGATGGTTCCATTCCGGGACCGCTCCCGCTTAGTTGCTCCGAGCAGCGGTACTAAATTCGTGCTTTGCACTCATTAAGTACCGGCTGTCGCAAATGTCCCTGCATGGAATCCATCATCCATACAGGCAGCTATCAACAATATCCCTTGTCGAACGTAATGACTGTATAATAGGTTTCCTTCTTCTCGGAAAGCTTCTGCTGTATCTCCTCCTTGATCTGTGTCTCCGTCTTCCCGCATTCATATGGGACAAGCACATCAAAGATCAGATTCGTATGCGTCGGTCCGGATACAATCCGGAAATCATGCATCGTAAGCCCTTCATCGATCTCATGTAAGATCTTCGCCATCATATCACGACAGACATTTGTCTTCTCGTCATCATAATCAATCGGATCCATATGGATCGTCATATGTACCTGCAGTTCATCATAGATGTTCCGCTCTAACTCGTCAATCGCATCATGGATCTCCATGATATTCTCATGACAGTCTACTTCCACATGCACACTGCCGATCAGATTCCCTGGTCCATAGCTGTGAATGATCAGATCATGCATCCCATGACAGAACATATTCTCCATGACAAGCGCTTTGATCTTCCCGACCAATTCCTCGTCTGCCGGCTGCCCAAGCAGCTGATCCACCGTATCCTTCACGATACCAAATCCGGAAACCATAATCATGACGGACACAACGACACCCATGATTCCATCCACCGGAAGATCGGAAAATGCTGACATCACAAGTGCAATCACAGTTGCCAGCGTAGCAAATACATCGCTGAAGCTGTCTTTCGACGTAGCGATCATGATCGATGACGAAAGCTTCGCTCCAAGCTTCCGGTTCATGCTTCCCATGCCGATTTTGACCAGCATGGAAAGCACAAGTACAGACAGAGCAACAAAAGAAAATGTTACCTGCTCCGGATGTATCACCTTGCCTACCGAGCTTCGTAGCAATTCAAATCCAACCGCCAGAATCGCTGCTGCGATCACAAGCGAAGTCAGATACTCCATCCTGCCATGCCCAAACGGATGATCTCGGTCCGCCGGTTTTGCCGCCATCTTATAACCAAACATCGTGACAATACACGTCGCACAGTCCGATAAATTATTCACACCATCCGATACGATCGATATCGAACCTGCGATCAGACCGATTGCAAGCTTACCTGCAAATAAGATCACATTACAGATAATCCCAACGATAGACGAGAAAAAGCCATACCTCTTGCGCACCTCCGGCCGTTCGATCTCATCCGCATCCTTTATACACTTATGAACCAGAAATTCAAGCACGTTTCTCTAACTCCTTTACCCTTCTGCAATAATTCACAGTTCCAACCCCCATTGCCAAAAAAACGAAGAAAAGCGGTGTCGTAATCGGCTGGTTCAGGTTCAGTATACTCTGCGCAAAATATCCTACCGTTGCCGCAAGACATACACAGATCCATGCATGTTCCTTTGCATGTTTAAACATATAGACGATACTGCTGCCGACCAATGCCAGATACGAAAGCAGTCCCACGATACCGGTCGTAAATAAATACTGCAACAGCTCATTGTGTGCATTGTCATAGACTTTGCCGGTAACCTGAACCATCTCATTATAGCACGCTGCCTTAAGCGTCAATCTCACAGACTCATTTCCATAGCCGAACAATTTATTCACAAACGGTGCATCCCCATAGACTTCCACGATCTTTCTCCAGATATAGCCCCGGTAGCTGCCCCATTTATCATTGAATGTAAAAAGTGATGGATCCATAACCTTCAAAGCGATCATACCAATCACGCCAAGCGCCACACAAGCACCGCAGACAATCAGCACGATCTTCCCTTTGTTCCAGGTCTCAATCCGGTTTCCAAGCCTCCACCTGCACATACACACGATCACAAATATAAGCAACGCCAAGCCCCATAAGGCAAATGCGATATCCAGGCGGTTTAGCGCTATCGCAAGTCCACCACGCTTCTTGTCATATCTCGTATGTGCATATTTATTGATAAAGCCAAGCACCAGATTGCCGACAAACAACAGGAACACACCAAATGTACACTGCCGCAGTCTGCCCTGCATAAATGCAAGAATCACCAAAACGACCGTCCCCGCAAATATACCCAAAAACACACTGTCACTGTTCGCAATCAGTATATTACAGCCTGCGGCAATCAGCAGAATACCGGACAGGATCCGGCAAAACCAGTTCCTGCAGAATGTAAACACCGCCAGCAGCACCGGAATCGAGATTGATAAATAACTTGCATACATATTGATATTTCCAAACGTTGAGATAAATTTCGTATACTGTTTCTCCGCGATATTAAATCTCAGATTCAGGAAATCATGTTCCATATACTGCCCGATTGCAACTGCATATGCAAACGCATTCGCCGCCGCAAAAAACACAAACATGATCATATGTGGACGCACACGCTGTGCCACAACTACAAATACGATCACCAGCAAAAGATACATGCCAAGTCCCATCCTTCTGCCCTGCAGACCATAGAAGGCATCCTTCTTATTATCTGCACAGATCCATGCAAAGAAGTTCGCCATCAGGAATACAATCGCATAAAACTCCGGACGCAGGAACCGTTTCTTCCCGGTATCCTCGACAAGCAGCGAATCATACTTATAATAATTCTTCAGGCTCGCCTCCACAATATAGCTGATCAAAGCAAGCGCCAAATAGATGCCCGCCGCATACAAGAAGAAATGATACTTCGTAATTGTTATATTAAAATAATGATCATCATAAATCAATGGATACACGCCAAATACCAGCAACGCAAATACATACATTGCCACATCCATCACACGAATCCCTCTGCAATATTCCACATTATCTGACTTCTTCGTCTTTGCCATGACTCTCTGTCTCCTTATCCAGCTTCCTGCTGTTATTCTAACATATTTATAAAAAAGAAAAGAGAGATAATTGCTATCTCTCTTTCTCAACGTGCGGGAGATGGGACTTGAACCCACACGACGTTGCCATCACTAGATCCTTAGTCTAGCCTGTCTGCCAATTCCAGCACTCCCGCATTCTCTTGCGTGTCGCTCACGCTCAACGCAAGACATATAATATCATTTTGATTGATCTTTGTCAACGACTTTTTTATATTTTTGTAAATATTTTTTCACCATACGCCACAAACCGCATAAATACGTACTATTACCGCTTGATATATGCCTGACTCCGGATGCTGCGGATGCCCTGATAATCTATAGACGGAGCCGCTCCATTCTTCGGTACCAGCACAATCTGGATTCCCTCGAGACGCTTCGCAAGTCCCGCGGTTCCTGCCGGTGAACCATTTTTTGACCAGCCGAGCCATCCATATGACTGCGCATGTACACGGTAATACACATCATAATGCTCTGCCATCTCGCCGGTAAGAGCGATACAGATTGCCTCGAGACGTTTCGCCTTGCCGGAGGTTCCACTCATCTGTCCATCCCGGCACCATGTATTCGTATTATTGATATCTCCCTGCCAGCCATAAGACTGTACATGCGTTGTGTAGACAATGCTTCCATTATATGGTTTATTCGTAAGCCTGACATTGATTCCTTCGAGGCGCTTCGCAAGCCCGCTCGTGCCACTCATTGTGCCATTATATTTCCAGCCCTGCCAGCCGAATGACTGCACGTGTGTACGATATTCCACATTCACAGTATTCTCACCTGCTACGACCGGATTTGCTACCGCATTTGATGCCGGAACATATGCTTCTCCACGAACAGACCGGATATTTCCTATCGTGTGATTGAAACTCTCGCCCTTCTTCACGATTACGACCTGTATCGCCTCCAAACGCTTCGCAAGGCCTGCGGTTCCTGCCGGAGCACCATTTGATGCCCATGCAAGCCAGCCAAACGACTGTGCATGCACGCGGTAATACACATTATATTTATCTTTATCTGCTCCTGTCAGTTGAATCTTGATTGCCTCTAAGCGCTTCGCTTCGCCCTCGGTTCCGTTTATCTCACCATTCGCTGACCATGGCAGCCAGCCATAACTCTGGCAATGTGTCGTATACTGGATTCCAAGGCTGCTATTGCCTGCGACCGAAATCTCAATCCCTTCCAGCCGTTTCGCCTTACCGGAAGTCCCGCTCATCGTACCATTCGTTACAACGCCCTGCCAGCCAAACGACTGCACATGTGTACGATAAGAGACTGTCACGTCCGGGATTACCGCCACTGCCGGTGTCGGTACCGGCGTCGGAGATACCGGCGTTACGGACGCAGCTTCCGCTGTGCGAACCGTAAATACACATGCATCACTATCCAGATAATACCCTCCGCCAAGCTTCTTCACATAGCAGGTATATGTCTTACCTGCCTGCAATCCGGAGAATACCGGGCTGTTCTGCCAGTGGCTTCCATCCAGTGAATACTGACAGCCCTCGAGTGTCGCGAGTGTAATCTGACTGGTTGTTCTGGAGACAACTGCCGGTGCTGTCGGAACTGCCTGCTTCGCATAGACTGTCACATGGCAAGTAGTTTTGAGGTTGTTGGTCATCTTACGGATTACAATATCCGTTTCTCCCACTCCAACCGCTGTTACCTTGCCAGACGCATCCACCGTTGCAACGCTTGTATTTCCTGACTGATAAGAGCATCTTGTATCTGTTACATTTACAGGATTGAATATAACCGGAATCGATAGAGTTTTACTGTCTTCAAGATTCAACACAATTTCAGATTCCGACACTAAAATACTCTGTGCCTCGACCACTTGCGATTCATGCATATAATCCACCTCACACGCTGGCGCAACAGTATCATAATAACTGTGCTGCGTATGCGATTCCTTTGAAGATCCATCGTAAGATTTCATTGTCGCATCTGACTTATTGAAATATGTATACACATACCCGGAAGATCTATCATCCCATGTCGTATCGACATTGTACCACCGGTCGCCAAGCTTCGT
>USFH01000128.1 GCA_900553925.1 uncultured Clostridium sp. | reverse complement strand
AAGCCTGAGATCGGTGCCAACGCAGTGGAAGAGAATAGAGAAGAGATTACCGATATCATGAAGGATGCCAATATGGTATTCGTTACATGTGGTATGGGTGGTGGTACCGGTACCGGTGCTGCTCCGGTTGTTGCTGAGATTGCAAGAAATCTTGGAATCCTTACGGTTGGTGTTGTAACAAAACCGTTTTCATTTGAGGGTAAGCCTCGTATGAACAATGCCATCAACGGTATTGCAAAACTGAAAGAGAACGTAGATACACTGATTGTCATTCCGAATGACAAGCTGCTTCAGATCTGCGATAAGCGTACAAGTATTCCGGAGGCTTTGAAGAAGGCTGATGAAGTATTACAGCAGGGTGTACAGGGTGTCACAGACCTGATTAACAAGCCGGGACTGATCAACCTTGACTTTGCAGATATCCAGACAGTTATGCGTGATAAGGGTGTTGCTCATATCGGTATCGGACGTGCAAGTGGTGATAACAAGGCAGTGGATGCGATCAAGTCTGCTATGGACAGTCCATTGCTTGAGACAACCGTCAGCGGTGCAAGCGATATCATCGTAAACTTCTCAGGCAATATCGGTATCGTAGAAGCATACGATGCAATCACATACCTGACAGAGGTTGCCGGAGATGGTGCGAACATCATCTTTGGTACAGTTGATAACGATGTCATGGGTGAGGATGTATGTATTACAATCATTGCAACTGGTATTGAAGATAACGCGGCTACACAGCCGGTTATGCAGACACCAGGTAAGCCATCTATGCCGAAGGCAACTGTTTCACCGGTTGGAAAGACTCCTACATATGCGAGCCAGCCGATCACAAGTGTGAAGCCGATGGGAACAACACCGAAGCCATCCTTTATGAATTCTACACCGGTTGCGAAGCCAAGCGTAAGCACGGATATTTCAAGTGCAGCGAAGCCGGCTCCGGCGAAGAGAGAGACAGGAAACGGCGGAGGAATCAAGATTCCGGATTTCCTTAAGCGTGGATAGTAGAACAGGAACAAGATAAAAAGAGGGACTGTTGTTTATTGCAACAGTCCCTTTTGTAATAGAGGAGAACGTATGGGAGATAATGAAAGAACGGTGTTGTTCGATGAACAGATGCTCGAACAGTACCAGAGGGACAAAAGTAGCAAAAGCTCACTGGTCATTGTAGACCGGAATGGGATCAAGGAGTATGATCTGTCGCAGTTTGAAGATGGAGCATATACATTCGGACGGAATGAGAATAACAGCATTCCTTTGAATTCAAGTATTGTATCCGGAAACCATGGGGAGATATACATACAGGGTGGACAGTTCTTTATCAAGGATAATGCAAGTTCGAATGGTTCCTACATAGCATATGGAACACAGTTTGTGCAGATGACACCGAATCAGTATTATGGTGGAAATGGCAAGGATATGATCATCCGTCTTGGAACGAACCAGTCGATGGATGGAATCGATCCGGTTTTGCTTCTGTATACTGCCAGACAGGCAAATGGACGATGGAAGACATTTGAACTCAAAGCCGGCGATACGAGTATCGGCCGTGCGGAAAACTGTGATATCCGGTTGAAGAACGTAGCGGTATCAAGGTATCATGCGGGTGTACGGAATGCAAATGGTCAGTATTATGTATTTGATAATGGTTCGACGAATGGTGTATTTGTAAATGGAAGCCGGATCCAGAAGTCGTATCATCTTTCGAATAAGGACATTTTCACCGTGTTGAACACGACATTTATCTATGATGGAAATGTTGTGTATTACAAGGTAAACCCGGAAGGTATTGCGTTAGAGATTCATGATCTGAACAAGGATGTACCGGCAAAAGGCGGAAAGAAGACGATTCTTGACAAAGTCAGCCTGAGCATTGAACCAAATGAATTCGTTGCGATCATCGGAGGCTCCGGTGCAGGAAAGACGACACTGATGACAGCGATGAGTGGATTTGATTCCAAGGTGACAGGCAGGGTGTATTGCAACGGTACAAATCTGAGGGAAAACTTCCAGACACTCAAGAATATCATAGGATTTGTGCCACAGCAGGATATCATCTATGAGAATATTACGCTGAAGAAGATGCTTTACTATACGGCGAAGATGAAGATGCCAGAGGATACAAGTACAGCAGAAATCGATGCGCGGATCGAAGAGGTGCTTGGCATGGTGGAATTATCGGAACACAAAGACACCTACATCCGTCGGTTGTCCGGTGGACAGAAGAAGCGTGCGAGTATCGCGGTAGAGCTTCTGGCAAACCCGGGACTTTTCTTCTTAGATGAGCCGACATCCGGACTGGATCCGGGAACCGAAGAACATTTGATGCGGACACTGTCGAAGCTCTCGAAGGAGCAGGAGAAGACAATCATTATGGTAACGCATACGATCAACAATCTTGATCTGTGTGACAAGGTTATCATCATGGGGTATGGTGGCAGACTCTGTTATTGCGGAAGCCCGGCAGGAATCAAAGATTTCTTCCAGACGGATGATCTCGTGAAGGTATATGATATCATTACGGCAGATCCGAAGGGGTGGGAATCAAGATTCAGGATGTCAGGTATCAATCAGGTAAGTGAGCATGCGGCTGAGTCAAACGGAGAAGCCATCAAGCCGAGAAAAGTAAATGGGTTCACACAGCTTGGAATACTTGTCCGCCGTTATACGACTCTGATCATGAATGATATGCAGAGACTGGCACTGATATTTGGACAGCCATTGATCATAGGTCTGCTTCTGACATTAGTTGCAGGACCGGATATCTATCAGAAATTCACGGAGACGCAGTCCATCCTGTTCACCCTGATGAGTGGCGGTATCTGGATGGGACTTCTGAACACAATTCAGGAAGTAAACAAAGAACGTGTCATCCTGAAACGAGAATATATGGGTAATCTGAAGCTGCCTGTATATATGCTTTCGAAGTATATTGTGCAGGGCGTGATTTCTCTGGTTCAGGCAGTGATACTGGTTGTGACATTTGTACTGGTAAAGGGAACACCAAGTTGTAAGGGTGTAATCATATCCAATGCAACGATAGAGATAATCGTGCTGATCTTCCTTACGATTTACGCATCTGCAGGTATGGGACTGCTGCTTTCTTCCATCACGAAGAGTGCAGACCGTGCCATGGCGATTGCGCCGTTTGTGCTTATTATACAGCTTATCTTCTCGGGTATCCTGTTCGAACTGACCGGAGCGACAGATAAGATC
This sequence comes from uncultured Clostridium sp., assembly GCA_900553925.1. Taxonomy (GTDB): domain Bacteria; phylum Bacillota; class Clostridia; order Lachnospirales; family Lachnospiraceae; genus Coprococcus_C. The sequence goes on along the minus strand of USFH01000128.1, from coordinate 2,726 downwards.
TCTTATGTGACATTCTCACGTTGGGCGATGGAGTCTATCGGAAGTACGTGTGACCTGAATGAGTTAGAGCCACCGGGACAGGAAGAAAGCGACAGTGTGGAAGAGCAGTTCGATGATCTGGTAGCAACCTGTAACGATGCAATTGCGGAGATGCAGGAAGCGTATGATGAACAGATCAATGAATTGCAGGATGCGGTTGAGACATATTCCGCATTGGCGAACAATCCGCAGACCTTCGAGGAATACACATCGGAGCCGCAGACGATCGAGGCAGAGTATGAAGCAGCCGAGACAGAGGACAACAAGATGTATGTTCGTTCCAAGGCAAGAACGGTTCGCTCATGGCTGATCCTGTACGGTTCCACATTCCTGTGCGCAGGAGTAAGTGTGCAGGTTTTAAGGAAATTGAAGGATGAACAGAGATAACAGAATAGAATAAGATAAGGGGAATTTGTTTCCCTGTAAAGTGTAAAAAGAGTTGGTTGTTTCATTCATATTCTAAAGCAGACCGTTGAAGCACGTCGGTACTTAATGAGTGCGAAGCACGAATTTAGTACCGCTACGTGCTGAACCGAGCGGGAGCGCGTCTGCGTAGAATTGAATGGACAACCAACTCTTTGTATTTTATAGAAGGGAAGTAGAATTTCCCATGATGTTTATGACTTTGCGCATATTCTGTTGCGTGGCAAGCTCGAATAGATGCGATAGAGAGTCGTCTGAATCATTTTCTGTACTCAAGCCTGTACTTCCGAGTACGGAGATGATATCAACCATGTTCGCGTAGTGGCTGGTGAGTAACTGGTATTCCGCGTAGGATAATACTTTCTGCAGGCTCTCCGTGTCTGTTGTATCCACATTCTGTAAGGATGACAGAATCGTAGAGATCGGATTTCCATAAGAGGAAAGCAGACTGCCTGCACTGAAGTCAGAAGAAGATGTACTGTTGAATGCGGAAAGGCCACTCTGTATGGATGTATTGGAATACGCGCTTTGATTTGTCGTAAGTGTGGAAATGGCAGAAATGATCTCTTTGATCTCTGCAAGGATTTCCGCATTCTTTTTTGCTGTTTCGGAAGAAACAGCTGCTTCATTTGCAGTATTGGAATTTCCGCTTGTAGTTATTTCAGTATTGGAAGCAGTGTTTGCAGAAGGATTTACTGTGACTGTATTTGCAGGAGCCGATACACCGGTCTGCATCAGGCTTGTGACCTTGGCAACGTAATTTTGTGTCTCAGTAAATGGAGGTATACCACCATATTTTTTCACATTGCCACATCCGGCATTATAGCCTGCGATTGCAAGCGATTGGTTTCCCTTAAACATATTCAGGAGATCCTTCAGTACGGCTGCACCGCCCATGATATTCTGGTAGGCATCGTAAGGATCGGATACTCCATACGCGCTTGCCGTGCTTGGCATGAGCTGCATGATCCCCATCGCGCCGGAAGAGGAGGTAACATCTGCCTGAAACCCGGATTCTGTATAGGCGATTGCCTTTAAGAGCCGTTCGGATACACCATATTTGTCAGCGGCTTCCTTGAAGATGGAATCAAGGTTTGTTGTGACAGATGCCTGATTTAATTTATCGGTTTCTGTGCGAAGCATACCATCAAAATTGGTTGTTGTTTCCGATACGGACTTTGTACGATTCGGCGTTGCAACGGCACTGCTGTCGTTCACATAGCCGACGCCTTCGATAAATACCATGATTCCTTCCTCCTTTCGTGCTCTTCATAGATACTTAAAAAGTAACTTAGTTCCGAAGAATTGTCAAGGAGAAAATCGACAAAAGTGTAGGAAAAACCAAGGATTCCCGAAACCAGATATTGTATTTATATGACATTTGGGGTAAAATGCCTATATACTTAGTCAATTCGGGGGACGAAGAAATGAGATACATTGCAACTGGACAGGAAGTGTTCAGAATTGATGAATTTACAACCAATGTAATAGGAATTCCACAGCTTGTACTGATGGAGCGTGCGGCGCTTCGAATCGCGGAGCATGTCAAGGAACGGTTTCCGGCAGGCGCGCATGTGCTGATCGTAGTCGAGAGTGGAAATAACGGTGGAGATGGAATCGCAGCCGGACGAATCCTTATGATGGAAGGATACGATGTCGAGATCTATTGGGTAGACGGATTGAAATCTGCCAGCACTGGTTTCGATGCGCAGTATGCAATTGCCAAGAAGCTGAATATGAAGTTTGTAGATGAGCTTGTGAACGCCGGATATGATGTGATTATCGACGGCATCTTCGGTGTTGGTCTGTCACGTGCCGTGATGGGCAGACAGGCAGAAGTAATTAAAGCATTAAATGATATGGATGGTTATAAGTTAGCCATCGATGTACCATCCGGAATCGATGCGACAACCGGATTTCTGCTCGGTACAGCGTTTCATGCAGATGCGACTGTGACATTCGGATTGATGAAGCTCGGACTTCTCATGGGTATGGGATATGAGTACGCAGGTGAGGTGTCCGTGGTAGATATCGGATTCCCGAAGCAGGCGATTGATTTTGTAGAGCCGCGGTTATACACCTATGATCCAAAGGATGTAGAGGAATTGCTCCCACATAGGAAAAGGGATTCCCACAAGGGAACCTATGGCAAGGTCGGAATCATCGCAGGCAGCAAGAATATGGCAGGCGCTGCTTATTTTTCCGCACTTGCTGCATACAGAATGGGGGCAGGGCTTGTCACACTTTATACTCCGGAGAGTAAT
>USFH01000127.1 GCA_900553925.1 uncultured Clostridium sp. | reverse complement strand
TTCTCCGGTACGGTAACCGGTGCTTCCGGCGATTCGAATGTGCGCGCACATATCGGTGGAATCGTTGGTGCAAATGGATTTAATTCGACAGTAAAAGCAAGTACGATTGGTGTACAGGAAACGCTTGTAAGCGTAAATGAACAGGCTGACACGATTGCAAATGTCGGCGGTATTGCCGGTACGAACTATGGAACCGTTGAATCCTCAGATAACAAGGTAAAGGCGGCAGATGCGCAGACAACCATCAAGAATGGATCCGGTTATACGGGTGGTATTGTAGGATGCAGCAAGAAGGATGCGGTTGTAAAGAGCAGTGATGCGGAAAGAACAACTACATCAGCTAAATGGACGATCATGGTAAATACATCTGACACAGGTGTTGATACAGCGGTTGGCGGCATAATCGGTCATTCGGAGTCACAAACTGCATTGGAGCTTATGGAGAACAATGCGACAGTGAATGTAACAGGAGGCAACGCATCGGTTGGCGGTATCGTTGGTAAGCTGGAAGGCGGAACAGGCGATACACTGACGATTAACAAGTGTGATAATTACGGTGCGGTTACAGGAACATGGTATACAGGTGGTCTGGTCGGATATCTCCGGAACGCTGCGACATTCACAGGCTGTACGAGCAAAGGTACAGTAACAGGTGGCACGACCGGAATTATGGTTGGATTCGTGGATCGCGGATTGGAAAATGCTGTTACGTTTGATGATTACACAGTCACTGAAGGTGGGAATCCGTACAGTTTCCGCCCGACAGAGACACTTGCAGATACGATGTCTGAGGATGGGCAGGCAGTACAGGATATAAATACTGCATCACAAACAGAGAATGAGTCAGTAGATTCTGCAAATGGTGCGACCATGGAAGAATCAGATGGGAACGCTATCGCGGACGCCACAGATATGGCAGCAAAGCAGAATACGGAATCAACGGAGACAATCTCTGTAGTTGAGCAGCTTCCGACACCGGATGCTGAGCAGCTCGCAGAAGAGACATGGGTAACTCAGTATTATGATGGTACAGAGTGGTCTTTACAGAAGACTGCAAATGACGCAGAGCAGGCGAACGCTGCAACTGCGAAGTCCGGCAATACGCAGGAGAAGATTACCGGAAGTTACAAGACACGCACGTATACATTTGACATACAGGAGCATGTAGATCTGTATGAAGTGCAGATGCAGGATGCAGGCGGTGCATACGGCATGTTGTATATCCAGCCGAAGAAGGCGAAGGCGTATGTGTACTATGCAGGAAGCTTTGCGGATGTGAGAAGAGAGAGTATCTGTGATGCGAGTCCATATAGTGAATTTGCTGGAATCCTCACAGAGGAGAATCCGGTTTCTGCAAGCTATGCGGTAAATGTAGCCTTGGACGATAAGAATACAGTGGTTCTTCCTGCAGTTGTCACAATGAAGGGCGAGACGATTTCCATTTTGCTTCCGGATACGACAACCTATGTATCGGTGCAGGCAACGGTGGATGAAGAACATGTCGATAAATACGAGAATTCAGACATTGCGGTATGGCGATATATCTTAGAAGAGGATGCAACGATGACCGATGCGGTTGCAATCGGTGAGGCAGATGAATCCGGCAAGGTTGTCTGGAGCGGTGTCCTGAAGGATGAAGCGAGAGCTGCGGAGGTTCCGGATATCGCAGGAACGTCGGTGCAGATCGGAAGTGGTGCAACCGCACAGAAGGTTGTGAATTATACGGTGGCGGTCACACAGCCGATGCTTGTGAATATCCTTGCATACGATGAAGATGGGAATCTGATGAAATCTGCTTATTATACGGTAAGCAAGGATGCGGCAAGCTTTATGCTTGAGACGAAGAACTGGTTTGCAAAAAGCGATGACATAAGAATCCGTTATTCGGAAATTGGTGACACAGGGCTGGGTGATTGGACAGAACCGGTACAGCTCACAGAAAGTGGATTCAGCAACTGACACAAGAGACAAACATGGCAGCACATGTAAGGATGATTACAGGGATGAAGGGGAAGCAGAAGATGGAACAATTGCATAAGAGAAGCCGGCAGGGTTCGGCGATGATCGTTGCGATTATTGTCAGTATGGTTGTTGTCTGCTTCTGCCTGTCGTTGCTTCTGGTAAGCTATGCGCTGTTTCAATCATCGGTACGGCGCGTGACGCAGAGCCAGTGTCAGGAGCTTGCGAAGACGATCAGCATCGAGCTTGAGAAGGAGCTGACGACACCGGCGTACAAGAGCTATGCACAGGAAATTACAGATCTGAATAGTGGAAATAACCGGTTCTGGCATTACATACGCTATAATATCTGTCAGGGAAGCTGGCCGTATTATGCCGGCGAAGAAAAGACTGGTCATGATGCGAAGGCGGCGTACCGCTATTTCAATCTGAATGTATCAGGCGGTGATGCAGGGACGTATGCGGCGATGGCAGATGATATCTCGGTCTGTATCTACTGGGAGACGGACAGTGAAGATCAGACTGCGAAAAATGATGTGACACTATGCATCAAGGTCACCTGTTCCAAGGGAGACCAGACAGCGGCGATGCTTTCAAAATATGCGCTGACAAGTACGGATTTCCAGGAAGATGCTTCATCTTCATCGATAACACCAGATCAGAAGATGTATGAGGCGGTCAATCCGAAGACAAATTCAATTAATGAAAAAGAGTATTGGAAATGGACCTTTATGGAGCGTGAATAATATGCGTAGAAATAAATGGAATGTTATACAAAATCAAATACGGCATAGCGCGGATGCGGGATCAACGATGGTAGAAGTTATCGTCGGGTTTGTGATTCTCGTGATGGTACTGATGGAGTGCATGGTACATCTGCTTGGTGTATCCGGAAAGCTGGTTGCTAAAAGCAAAGATATGCAGGAAGACCAGCGGATACTGAATGAGGAGATGTATCGGAAGAATGCGGGTTTCAAGAATGTGGATGGCGTAACGATCACATTGACTCTGGATCGGACGAAGACACAGTCTGAGAATACTGCGTATGAGGTAACGATTCCGCTGAATGCGGATCTGACCAGATACCAGAGTGACCGTGCAGATCTGGCGGTATTCCGCCTGATACAGAAACAACCATAGACAAGCAGAACCATGTGGATTTACAATTATGAGAAAGTTGAGACAGTTACTTCGACAATTGCATAAGAAGAATGGTGGATTTACGCTGGTGGAGATGATCGCCACATTTATGCTGATCGGACTGTTCATGATCGCGGCAAGCAAGGTGATCGCGAATACGGTGTCCGTCTATTATGAGGCAAAGGGCACTGCGAATGGCATGCAGGTATCTTCCATCATAGCAGCGAAGATTCAGAGTGAGATCGAAGGCGCGAAGCCGGAGCAGATCATCCGGGAAGTGAAAAATGCGGATGGAACCGTGACAGATCAGACGGAAGATTACGTGATGCAGTTATCCCCGGATCCGGCGCTCGGTGGTGGAAGCGAGACTGGCGGATGCAATAAGATTGAATTTACAGATGCGAGGGGCAGTCACGTGTATATCGGTGTCAATGCGGATGGTTATCTCGTCGTGCATTATTATACGGATGCTTCGGATGGAACGACAGATAAGACGGATTGGATGTTCGATAAGAAAGCTTACATGGGATATTCTATTAAGGAACTGAAGTTTAACCAGCCGAAGGGCGACTATGCGAACAATATCATTTACATGAGTCTGACACTGCATAGTCCGAGATATGGCGATTTTACATATACGCAATATATACAATGCTATAATCTGGAGGAAGCTTCAGATACACAAATCAATGTAGCGACAGAGTAAAGGGGTAGAAGATGAATTATTTTTTGTATGTGATTATTTATTTGGTAGTATTTTATATGGGAGTGACGGTATTCTCATACCTGAATCTGGTTATCGAGCGGCTTCCGAAGAAAGAGAAGCTGACGATCCGTCATTCACATTGTAAGCAGTGTGACCACGAGCAGACTTGGAAGGATGTGATTCCAATCTTTGCGCGGATCCGGTATCAGAACCGTTGCAGATACTGTGGTTCGGTGCTTCCGAACCGTCCGCTTATCATCGAATTGGTCGGCGGTGCATTTGCAGTGTTTTCGCTGGCAATGTATGGAATTCATCTGTCTGCGCTGCTGTTCTTCCTTGTGATCTGTGACCTGATGGTGATCACGATGATCGATGCGGACACACAGGAGATTCCGCCCCAGTTGAACGTAATCCTGTTGCTGCTTGGTATCCCGGCCATCTGGGTACTGCCGGGACCGACGATCGTAGAGCGTATCATCGGGCTTTTTGCAATCAGCGTGCCGATGTTTGTGCTGATGCTATTCAATGGATTTGGCGGCGGTGATGTGACGATGATGTTCGCAGCCGGATTCCTGCTTGGCTGGAAGGGCGTAGTTGCTGCGTTCTTCGTTGGAATCATTGTCGGCGGTGCGTATGCAATCTATCTGCTGGCAAGCAAGAAGAAGGGAAGAAAAGAACATTTCGCGTTCGGACCATTTCTTGCATTCGGCGTGCTTGTGGCACTGACACAGAATCTGGGAGATACGATGATTTCGACCTATATTGATTATGTGAAGAGTATGATGACTTCAACATATTAAAAGAAAAAACATGAAAGTGATAGACACAGGAAAATAAAATCCGTATTGTGAGATGGACTGTCTAAGTACAAACCGGAAATACGTTTTTGCCTGTGGATTTGCAGGCAGTGTCTGAACTTGAGATAAAAAGGAGGAAACGTCCTTGGTCACTTACAAATACAGAGCGCAGGATGAGAACGGAAAGATGATTTCCGGTACGATGCAGGCTGCGGATGAACTTGATCTGCATGAGCGCTTGAAACAAGAAAAAAAATATCTGATACAGGCGAAGGCACAGGCGGACAAGAATAATACGAAACGGCTGAAGTCCAATGCGATTTCTGATTTCGCGAAGAATATCGGCGAACTGCTCGGTGCGGGTGTCACACTCGTGAAAGCACTTCGCATCATCTCTGAGGATGAGTCCATCAAGCCGAAGGAACGTGAGGTATACGTGGGACTTTCGAAGCAGGTGCGTTCCGGCGTACCGCTCTCTGAGGCGATGCTTGCGAGTGGCGATGCATTTCCACCGCTCTTTATCAACATGATCAAGAGTGCGGAGAGCAGCGGAAGCATGGATAAGATTGCGCTGCAGATGTCAGTGCATTATGAGAAAGAATATCGGTTGAATCAGAAGGTCAAAAGCTCGATGACGTATCCGAAGATTCTGTGCGTATTGATCGTGGTTGTAGTGGCAATCATTATGGGCTATGTCATTCCGCAGTTTAAGGATCTGTTTTCCCAGATGGATACACTTCCGACATCCACGACGATCCTGCTTGGAATCAGTAATTTTGTGAAAAATAAGTGGTATGTCTTAATTATTGCGGCCGTTGTATTATATATTTTCTTCCGGGTTCTGTGTGCAATACCCGGAATCCGGTATGCGAAGGATAAGCTCGAACTGAAGCTTCCGGTCATTGGCAAGCTCCGCCGCGTTATTTATACGGCGCGTTTCGCAAGAACCTTGTCGAGCTTATATTCCGCAGGTATCTCGATTATCAACTGCCTGCAGATTGCAAGAAATACGATTGGTAATTCTTATATTGAAAGACAGTTCGACCAGGTAATCGCAGATGTCCGTGCGGGTATGAATCTGAGTGAAAGTCTGGACCGTGTCGATGGATTTACAAAGAAATTGTCTTCTTCGGTCGCAGTCGGCGAGGAGACAGGTGCGCTCGATACGATGCTTGTATCGATTGCAAATCAGATGGAATATGATTCTGAAGTTGCGATGAATAAGCTGGTTTCTTACTTAGAGCCTGCGATGATCGTCGTGATGGCGGCAGTCGTTGGATTTGTTATTATTTCCGTAATTCAGCCGATTTACGGCTCGTATGCGACGATTGCGAATTCGTATTAATTATGCCCGGAAGCAATGTGTTGGATCCGGGTACATAAT
>USFH01000126.1 GCA_900553925.1 uncultured Clostridium sp. | reverse complement strand
GAGCCTGCAAATGCCCGCCAGCGTGAGATTCTCGTGGATGCGGTAGCAGACAAGGAGACATATACGAGACAGGAAGCAGCGAAGCTTGTGAAGAAGATGAAGCTGGCACCGGAGAACTATATGCAGCTTGAGAACATGCTCAAGTATAAGAAATCCGACATCCGAGAGACGGTGCTTTCCATCCTCTATCAGATGGATGAGGAGAAGCTGGATGGTCTGATCGGCAGACTGCTCACAGATGCGAAGGAAGAGAAGCGCACGGCAGGTTTGGATCTGCTGCTCCAGTTGAAGAAGGATGAGAACAGACAGCAGACATTTGCAAAATGTGTGGCACAGATCGACTATATGGCGCAGTCAGTAGCAAATATATCGACGAAGGAGCAGATCCTGATCCGGGAGATCCGGAATACGCATGCAGAACAGGCAGATGCAGAAGAAGGATACGGACTCTATGATGTAAATGCGGCGTATGATCCGGTCTTTGATTCTGCGTATTTGGAAGTATGTAAGGATGTATACCGGCGTTATTTCCCGGAGAGCGGGATTGCGACAGGAAATGCTGGGAAGAGTGCCGGTGTATTGGCGAAGCTCAAGGTGAAATTTACTTCCGGGAAGAAGGCAGAACCGGATACGGTCGACATCCATCATGTGCTTCGGGAACTGGACGCACTGTTTGATGCACATAAGAACGATGAATATGAGAGTGAAAACGGCGAAGTACGTATGCTTGGCGAACGGTTCGGATATTGGAGTGGGGACATACCATTTCCGGAGCTTTGGGAGGATTTCTACAGGAAAGAGATACAAACGCCGGAAGCGTGCATGCAGATCTATATTTATGTGAATGGCTATAATTCCGATAAAGCGTATTTCAAGCAATATTGCAAGAGCTTTGTGGATGATCTGTATGGAAGCCGGTATAACGAGGAACTGCCGACCTACGGTTACATGTCGCAGATGCAGACGATCCTACGCGAACTTTATAACAAACATGTGCCGGAAAGTGACAGAAGGAAGCTGGCGGTTGTGGCTGCGGATTATCTGCTCTCGCGCAAGGATGCGCTTGTGCAGGAGAAGAAGACAGTAAATCCGGCTTCTAAGAAGGAAATCATTTGCTATAGAAGCGTGCTTACACAGGAGCAGATCATGGTTATCACAGCGTATATTGCGCCGGGCTACGCGGAATATGGAAGTGCAAATGATGTGGAGGCAGACTCGGCACAGGCGGCAGAAAATGATACGGAGTTTCTGCGTCTCTTCCCATATAATTATGCACTTGCGAAATGCTTTAATTTCAAGATCCCGCATGATGTTGCGAACGATGGAAATGGCTATTACTGGGTAAATGTCGGTAAGATCATGCGCGTGCCGGAGCTTTCGACGTACATTGCAGCATATACGAAGGGGCTGATCAGCCGGGACTACCTGTATAAGATGGCATTTGAGGGCAGCCGGATGGATGTAAGCCTGAAGTGTCTGTCTGACATTGTGCGGTATATGACCGAGCGGGACAGACAGGTACAGACAAGAGGCTGCGAGTGGAGCTGGACAGTGGGCAATCGGCTGGAGCATGTGCGGAAAATGCTGCTGCACAATCCAGCGAAGGAGCTGTCCGAGACGGATCAGGCGAGCGTGGATACTGCGAAAGAACTGTATCAGGCTATGGCAGGGCTTGTCATGGAGGCAGAGCTTACACGTGGCGATACCGAGACTGCATTTTCCCAGTATGTGTATGGGCTGACGAGAATCTACGGTGCGGCGTATTTTGTGCGGATTCTGTCGGCACTCGGCAAGGAGACGCTGGAACGGTCGACGTATTTTAACAGCAGTTACAGCTCCAGTGTCAGACGAAGTGTGAGCAAGAAGAACAGCCTGTCGCATCTGTTGCAGGCGTGTCTGCCGGATGTCAATGACAGTGCGCAGACGCTTGGCGCACATCTGAAAGGGACGGATATCAGCGAGGCACGTTTAGTTGAGGCGGCAATGTATTCGCCGGAGTGGATTGATATTGTGGGTGATTATCTTGGCTGGGATGGATTTACAGCCGGATGTTATTATTTCATGGCACATATGAATGAGTCGTTTGACAACAAGCGGACGGCGATGATCGCGCGCTATACGCCGCTTTCGGTCGAGGAATTAAACGATGGTGCATTTGACCGGGCGTGGTTTACGGAGGTCTACGAGAAACTTGGAGAGAAGCATTTTACGCTCATATATAAGGCGGCGAAGTATATCTCCGATGGTGCCAAACATGCAAGAGCGAGAAAATACGCGGATGCGGCACTCGGCAAATATAATGAGACAGAGCTGATGAGTGAGATCGAGGCAAAGCGGAATAAAGACCTGTTGATGGCAGTCGGAATCCTGCCGATTGCCGATGAGACGCAGATCAAAGAACGGTATATGTTCCTGCAGAAGTTCAAGAAGGAGAGCAAACAGTTTGGTGCCCAGCGGAGAGCCAGCGAGGCGGCTGCGGTGCAGATTGCATTGCAGAATATGGCAATCAATGCAGGCTATCAGGATGTGACGAGACTGATCCTACGGATGGAAAGTCTGGTGGCACAGGGCATGGCAGACTATTTCAAGCCGCATGAAGTCGGAGAAGTATCCGTATGGCTTGAGATGGAAGATGGCGGCAAATGTGCCCTGCTTGTGGAGAAAAATGGCAAGCAGCTGAAGTCTGTTCCGGCGAAGCTTAAAAAGGATGAATATATTGTGGCGATCACTGAGGCGAAGAAGCAGATGGCAGAGCAGGCACGCCGCACGAGGGCGATGTTGGAAGATGCGATGGAGAGTCAGGAGACTTATACATATGCGGAGATTCAGGGCATGCTGGAAAATCCTGTGATTCACGATCTGGTGGCGGCACTTGTGTTCCGTGTGATGGATGGTGGCGGTGTGTCAGATCATACGCAGGAGGAACAGGCTGTATTTGGATTTGTCACAGCGAAAGGCATGGATGTATTTGCAAATCATGCAGCATATACCGATGAATCCGTGGGAACATTGGCAGATTCAGGAGATGGACCGCGTAACAGTTTGCATCATGTCGGGCCATCCGGCGATACATTACTGACTGTGGCACATCCATTCCAGATGTACACACAGGGCATGTGGCATACGATTCAGCAATATGTGTTTGACAACCAGATCATCCAGCCGTTTAAGCAGGTGTTCCGTGAGCTGTATGTGAAGACGGAAGAAGAGCTTAATATGGAGCGCTCCTTGCGTTATGCGGGCAATCAGATCCAGCCGAAGAAGACGGTTGCGTGCCTGAGAACAAGACACTGGGTTGCCGACATCGAGGAAGGCTTGCAGAAGGTATATTACAAGGAAAATATCGTAGCGAGAATCTATGCACTGGCAGATTGGTTTTCGCCGGCAGATATCGAATCCCCAACACTGGAATGGGTTGTGTTCACTGATCGAAAGACAGGAAAGGATCTAAAGATTCGTGAGATTCCGGATATCATATTCTCGGAAGTTATGCGCGACGTGGATCTGGCAGTGAGCGTGGCACATGCAGGAGGCGTGGATCCGGAGACATCGCATTCGACCGTGGAGATGCGGAAGGCAATCGCGGAATTCACGATGCCGCTCTTCAAGCTTACAAATGTTACATTTACAAAGAATCATGCGGTGATTCACGGCGCACGTGCGAACTATACCGTGCATCTTGGCAGTGGCGTAGTCCATCAGGAAGCAGGTCCGATGATCAACGTACTTCCGGTGCATTCGCAGCGGCGTGGACGGATATTCCTGCCATTTGTGGACGATGATCCGAAGACATCGGAAGTGCTGACAAAGATATTATTCTTTGCCGAAGATAAGAAGATCAAGGATCCATTTATACTCGAACAGATCCGGCAATAATGGTAAAAAATATTGGGTACACACTTCACAAAAGGTTCACAGTAAAATTAGCACTCGCCTCTTGACAGTGCTAATAACCGGGTGTATAGTATAGTCACAATCAAGAAAGGGAAAAGGAAAGATGAATAGAGAAAATCCCTTAGAGATTGCAAAGTTGTGATATTCAAACGACACCTCAGATTTCTCTGATAGTGCTTAAAGAATACCGTAGGCATTAGTTGTTTAAGTATGAAAGGAGATATGACTTATGTTTACACCTAGTATTTTTGGAGAAAATTTGTTTGACGATTGGATGGACGATTTTGAGAAGGAGTTTGACAAGGAACTCCGGCCAGCGAAGAATCCGCTGTATGGTAAGCATGCGAAGAACATGATGAAGACAGATGTCCGTGAGACAGAGGATTCCTATGAAGTTGATATTGACTTACCTGGATTCAAGAAGGACGAAGTCAATGCACAGCTGCATGATGGATACATTACGATATCCGCTGCGAAGGGTTTGGATAAGGACGAGAAGGATAAGAAGACTGGTAAGTATATCCGCCGTGAACGTTATGCAGGCAGCATGATGCGAAGCTTCTATGTTGGCGATGAGATTAAGCAGGAAGATATCCATGCAAAGTTTGAGAATGGTATCCTGCAGTTGTCAATTCCGAAGAAGGAAGCAAAAGCCATTGCGCAGAATAACTACATTGCCATTGAATAATCTATGAGAATGTAGCTGCGGTGCATATAAATCTACACCATATACACAATCGACTTTGAAACTTAACGTAAAGTAAGGGAAGGAAGTGTGAGATATGGACAAGAATCCAAAACATCCATTGAAGAAAAAGAAAGTTATGCCGAAGGTTTGTGCAACAGCAAATCATAACGCAGATCAGCCGGAGATGGCCGCTTCTTCAAAGAAGAAACATTAGTGAGATATAAGAAATGCCCTGCATGTTGAAAGAACATGCGGGGCATTTCTTTTGCTGGTTTCTTACAAAATTTTTGAAAGATATATGTATTTCTGCACACGTAAAAATTACCATAATAATATTAAGATAACAATACAAATGCATGTAAGAATCTGATATAATATGTTTACAGGTTATTTGATACGGTACCAAAGTAAAAGTATATGGTCATTGACTATATCATGGAAAACGAAAAAGAAAAGGAGATTCGGTATGCAGTTTGGTTATTTTGACAATGAGAATCGGGAGTATGTAATTACAAATCCCAAGACACCGGCACCTTGGGCGAACTACTTAGGCTCCCCGGAATATGGTGCTTTGATTTCAAACAATGCAGGTGGTTACAGTTTTGCAAAGTCTGGTGCGAATGGCAGAATCCTGCGCTATGTATTCAATAATTTCGATCAGCCGGGACGTTACATTTACATTCGTGACAATGACAGCAAAGATTACTGGTCTGCATCCTGGCAGCCGGTAGGAAAGAGCCTTGATACGTATAAGAGTGAGTGCCATCATGGCATTTCGTATACGAAGATTATGGCAGATTACAGTGATATTCACACAGAGGCATTGTATTATGTGCCATTGAATAAGACATATGAAGTATGGAATCTGAAAGTAACAAACAATGGTTCTGAAAAGAGAAATCTCACCCTGACCGGATATGCAGAATTTACAAACAACAGCAATTATGAGCAGGATCAGGTGAATCTGCAGTATTCATTATTTATTTCCAGAACAAGCTTTGTAGAAAACCGGATTCGCCAGACGGTGCATGGGAATCTGGATGTACTCGGAGCTGGTGAGACAGTCGATGATAAGCGTCCGACAGACCGGATCTTCGGACTTGCCGGAGCAGATGTTTCTTCCTATTGTGGAGATAAGGAAGTATTTATTGGAAGATGTAATGGCTATGGCAATCCGGATGGCGTGGTAAACGGAGATCTTGGAAATGCTTTAAGCTATAATGAAAATTCTTGTGGCGCGCTTTCTACTGTTGTTGAGCTTATGCCGGGTGAGACAAAGAATATTGCGTTTATCCTTGGATTAAAGGAAAATGATGAGGCAGAAGCTATCATGAACAGCTATACGGATCCAGCGGATGTCTGTGAGAAGGAACTGGCTGAGTTAAAGACTTACTGGGGTGAGAAATTCTCCCATTTCCAGGTACAGACACCAAGCAAGGAATTTGATTCGATGATTAATACCTGGCATGCCTATAACTGCTTCATGACATTTATCTGGTCAAGAGCAGCATCATTCATCTATTGTGGACTTCGGAACGGATACGGATATCGGGATACAGTGCAGGATATTCAGGGAATTATTCATCTGGCACCGGAGATGGCAGCAGATAAGATTCGATTTATGCTTTCGGCACAGGTTGCCAATGGTGGTGGA
>USFH01000125.1 GCA_900553925.1 uncultured Clostridium sp. | reverse complement strand
ACTTCGGGAGAAAAGGAGTGTGTAAGACATGGACAAAAAATTATTGGAAAAACCGGAAAATTATTATAACCGGGAAATGAGCTGGCTGCAGTTCAATTACAGAATCTTGAATGAAGCGAAGGATAAGTCGATTCCCCTGTTTGAACGTTTGAATTTCCTGAGTATCACAGAATCAAATCTGTCTGAATTCTTCATGGTGCGCGTGGCATCTCTGATCGATCTCGTACATGCAGAAGTGAAGAAGAAGGACATTGCGGGACTGACACCGCAGGGACAGCTTGACCAGATCATACCGGAGACGAAAAACATGATTGCAAGCCAGTACAGCACATTGAACCGTCAGATCCTTCCGGCTATGGAAGAGAATGGACTGAAGCTTGTAAAAAACTACGAAGACTTAAACGAAAAACAGAGTAAATTCGTGGACAAATATTTTGAGAAGGAAGTCTATCCGGTGCTGACACCGATGGCGGTCGATTCTTCGAGACCATTTCCGCTGATCAGCAACAAGACCTTGAATATCGGTGCGTTGATCCGTGATAAGAAGAAGGATGTGATTGATATTGCAACGGTTCAGGTGCCGTCGGTATTGCCGCGCGTGGTTGAGATTCCGGGCGAGGGCGGATGCAGAGAGATTATTTTACTCGAGCAGATCATCGAGAAGAATTTAAATCAACTCTTCCTGAATTATGAGATTATCTGTGCGCATCCATACAGAATTATGCGAAATGCAGATCTTGCAATCGATGAGGACGATGCTTCCGATCTGTTGAAGGAGATTGAAAAGCAGATCAAGAAGCGTGCGTGGGGAGAAGTCATCCGTCTCGATGTGGAGGCAGAGATGGATAAGCGCCTGTTGAAAGAATTGAAGAAGCAGTTGAATGTCAATAGTGATTATGTCTATTCGGTAAATGGACCACTTGATCTTACATTCCTTGGAAAGGTACGTGGACTCGATGGCTTTGATCATTTGAAGAATAAGAAATACATTCCGCAGCCGGTGAAGGGCTTGGATCTTGATGCGAATATCTTCGACCAGATCAAGAAGAAGGATATTCTGTTACATCATCCGTATGATGAGTTTACACCGGTGATCGAATTCATCAAGCAGGCAGCGATTGACCCGGATGTGCTTGCAATCAAGCAGACGCTCTATCGTGTCAGCGGCAATTCTCCGATTATTGCGGCTCTTGCACTCGCGGCAGAAAATGGCAAACAGGTAACAGTATTGGTTGAGTTAAAGGCGCGGTTTGACGAAGAAAATAATATAAACTGGGCAAAGAAACTGGAAAAAGCGGGTTGCCATGTTATCTATGGTCTGGTAGGATTAAAGACGCATTCCAAAATTGCGCTTGTCGTAAGACGCGAAGAAGATGGCATCAAACGATATGTTCATCTAGGAACCGGAAACTATAATGATGTTACTGCAAAACTGTATACAGATATGGGTATGCTGACTGCATCGGATGCGATAGGGGAGGATGCAACCGCAGTCTTCAATATGTTGTCCGGTTATTCCGAGCCGCCGGCATGGAACAAGCTGCTTGTGGCACCAATCTGGATGAAGGATCGTTTCCTTGCTCTGATAGAGAGGGAAGCGGAGAATGCACGTATGGGCAAGAATGCCAGAATCATTGCAAAGATGAATTCTCTGTGTGATCCGGTGATCATCCGTGCGTTGTATGAGGCTAGTAACGCAGGGGTAAAGATTGAGTTGATCGTGCGTGGTATCTGTTGTCTGAAGACGGGTATCCCGGGACTTTCCGAGAATATCACGGTGCGTTCAATCGTAGGAAATTTCCTGGAGCATGCGAGAATCTTCTATTTCTATAATGATGGATTCGAGGATGTATATATGGGCAGTGCCGACTGGATGCCTAGGAATCTGGACAAACGTGTGGAGATCACATTCCCGGTTGAGGATGAGGATTTAAAGAAACGTGTCATTGAAATTTTGGAGATTCAGCTTTCCGATACATTGAAAGCATACATTTTACAGCCAGATGGCTCATATGCAAAGCAGGATCTGAGGGGACGCGAAAAGCTGGAGGCGCAGAATTATTTCTGCAAGCAGGCGATGGGGTCCTTGAAAGAGGACGATAAAAAGAAAATATCCCGTATCTTCATTCCGCGCATGAAGATCGGTGATTAATAAAAAAGAGAGGAGACTTAAAAAGTGGAAAAGTTTTTTAAGATCAAAGAAAGAGGATCGACGCTTAAGACGGAGATCTTCGCAGGTATTACAACCTTCTTCGCGATGGCTTACATTATCTTTGTAAACCCGAACCAGGTTGCAGCAGAGGGCGCAAATGGATGGCTTGTCGGATTAGGGGCGGATCCTGGAACGATGGGACAGATCTGGAATTCTGTTTACATCGCATCCATCATTGTAGCAATCATCGGTACGCTGTTGATGGCATTTGTTGCAGATATGCCGTTTGCACAGGCATGTGGAATGGGACTCAATTCCTTCTTCTGTACAATCTTCGTAGCAGGTTCGTTCTTCGCAGGAGAGGATGTAACGACAGGTTATCAGGCAGGTCTTGTTATCGTATTTTTGTCAGGTATTGTATTCCTGCTTCTTTCTGTAACCGGACTTCGTAAGTACATTGCGGTATCGATGCCGGAGTGCCTGAAGAAGGCAATTCCTGCAGGTATCGGTTTGTTCATCGCAATGATCGGTTTCAAGAATGCAGGTATCATCGAAGATAACCAGTACACATTTGTACAGTTCTACGATTTCCATGGCAGAATCAAGCAGATCGGTACAGAGGTTGACGGCGTGATGGTAACAGGTCTGGATGTATGGCATCAGATTGTACCGGTTGTTGTCGCTTTGCTCGGTGTGCTTATCATTGCAATCCTTGCGAAGAAGGGAATTAAGTCAAACGTGATTATTGGAATCCTTGCATCAGCAGTACTTTATTATCTGTTTATGTGGGAGGTACCTTCTTTTGATATGAGCAATATTTCCCAGTCTTTCAAGGATTTTGCAAAAGTAGGTTTCTTAGGCGTATTTAATGGTGACGCATGGGATGCCGCATTTAACAGTTCGTATGTCGGCGGTGTATTCTCCGGAATTATGCTGATCGTAGCATTCTGTCTGGTAGATATGTTCGATACGATCGGAACCATCTATGGTACAGCCGCATCTGCAAACATGATGGATGAGAATGGTGATCCGATCAGCATGAATGAGTGTATGCTCTGTGACTCAATCGGTACAGTATCCGGTGCACTTCTTGGTACATCTACATGTACAACATTCGTAGAGTCCGCATCTGGTGTTGGTGCCGGTGGTAGAACAGGATTTACAAGTATTGTAACAGCAATCTGCTTCGCATTCTGCCTGTTCTTAAGCCCGCTTGCAAGTGTGATTCCAAGCTGTGCAACTGCACCGGCTCTGATCTATGTAGGTGTTCTTATGGCCAGAAACTTTGCAAAGGTAGATATGGACGATATGCTTTCTGCAGTTCCGGCTTTCCTTGCATTGATCATGATGCCTTTAACCTATTCTATCTCAAATGGTATCGGTATCGGAGCAATCGCTTATGTTGTAATCGCTCTGTTCACAGGCAATTACAAGAAGAAGGATATCGTAATTACAGTTATCGCTGCATTGTTCGTATGTAAGTTTATCTTCGTTACGATGTAGCAGCAGATCGTGTAAATTGAATAATTTTTGAAACTGACGTAGAGAATGTTATTTCACAAGCATTAGTTTCTTTCTTTATTATAGAATGATAAAAAGGATCGTACTTGCGGGGTACGGTCCTTTTTCGTGCAAAAAATGTTATATAGAATTGTGTGCGTTCATATATTTATAGGATGATTCACACACGTCATCCGGCAAACGAGATAGTGTTATACAATGTTCACAATCCAGGTTGTGCAATTTGACGAATAATAGGAAGGAAACCGATTAAAATATTGGATAGTATTTCTTGTTGACTAATTTGCTATATGTGTTATACTTCAAATAGAACAGAAAAAAGATACAGATCCGGAAGGGAGTTGAGAAGTATGGATGCTGAAAAGTTTACAAAGAAATCATTGGAAGTAATAGAGAGTTGTGAGAAGCTTGCATATGAGTATAACAATCAGGAACTGACACAGGCACATCTGATGTATGCACTTGTGACGGTGGAAGACAGTCTGATTGCGAAGCTGCTTACGAATATGGGAATCAATATGGATGCGTTTACCGGCGAATGTGAGAAACTGGTTGCAAACCGGCCGAAGGTATCGGGCGGACAGTTGTTTACAGGTCCGGAATTTTCCAAGGCATTGATTCAGGCAGAAAAAGAAGCAAAACAGATGGGTGATGACTACATTTCTGTCGAGCACATTTTCTTGGGTCTGCTTGAGAAGGCAGATAAGGATATCAAGCGAGTGATAAATGCGTATGGTATCACAAGAGGTAAATTCCTTGAGGTGCTGGCAAATATCCGTGGTAACCGGAAGGTGGAGAGCGATAATCCGGAAGATACTTACGATGCACTGAACAAATACGGATACAATCTGGTACAACGTGCCAGAGAACAGAAACTTGATCCGGTCATCGGACGTGACAATGAAATCCGGAATATCATCCGAATCCTGTCCCGTAAGACGAAGAACAACCCGGTTTTGATCGGTGAACCTGGTGTAGGTAAGACTGCCGCTATCGAAGGATTGGCACAACGTATCGTGCGTGGAGATGTCCCGGATTCGCTCAAAGATAAAGATATTTTTGCCTTGGATATGGGTGCGCTGTTGGCAGGCGCCAAGTATCGTGGCGAGTTCGAGGAGCGTCTGAAGGCAGTCCTTGATGAAGTGAAGAATTCCGAAGGTCATCTGATTTTGTTTATCGATGAGATTCATACAATCGTTGGAGCCGGTAAGACAGAAGGTTCTATGGATGCGGGTAATATGTTGAAGCCTATGCTTGCACGAGGCGAACTGCATTGTATCGGTGCGACAACGCTGGATGAATACCGGAAATACATCGAGAAGGATGCGGCATTGGAGCGTCGTTTCCAGCCGGTTATGGTGAATGAGCCAACTGTGGAAGATACAATTTCCATCCTGCGTGGTATTAAGAACCGGTATGAAGTGTTCCACGGTGTCAAGATCAGTGATGGCGCATTGGTTAGTGCGGCAACACTTTCGAACCGTTATATCACCGATCGTTTCCTGCCGGATAAGGCAATTGACCTGGTTGATGAAGCGTGTGCGATGATTAAGACGGAGCTTGATTCCATGCCTGCTGAATTGGATGAGATATCCAGAAAGATCATGCAGAGGGAGATTGAGGAAGCCGCTCTTAAAAATGAAACCGATCATCTGAGTCAGGATCGTCTGCAGGTACTTCGGAAAGAACTGGAGGATCTGCGTGAACAGTCCAAGCAGATGAAGGCAACGTGGGAACACGAGAAGCAGGATGTTGAACGTGTACGGAAGCTTCGGGAAGAGTTAGAAGATGTGAATAACCAGATTCAGGTCGCACAGCGGGAATACAATCTGGAGAAGGCAGCAGAACTGCAATATGGTAAACTGCCGCAGATCAAGCAGGAGTTGGAACATTTGGAGGCACAGGTCAGTGAGAAGGACAGAAGTCTGGTACATGAGTGTGTCACAGAGGAAGAGATTGCGAAGATTGTTGCAAAATGGACAGGAATTCCGGTTGCAAAGCTGACCGAGAGTGAGCGTAACAAGACCTTGCATCTGGGGGATGAACTGCATAAGCGTGTCGTCGGACAGGATGAAGCAGTCCGTCTGGTCAGTGATTCCATCATCCGTTCTAAGGCAGGCATCAAGGATCCGACAAAACCGATTGGATCGTTCCTGTTCCTTGGACCGACCGGTGTAGGTAAGACAGAACTTGCGAAGTCACTTGCTGCTGCGCTGTTTGATAATGAAGCAAACATGGTGCGTATCGATATGAGTGAATACATGGAGAAGCACAGTGTGGCACGTCTGATCGGAGCGCCTCCGGGATATGTCGGATACGATGAAGGTGGACAGCTTACAGAAGCAGTCAGACGGAAGCCGTATTCCGTTGTCCTCTTTGATGAGGTAGAAAAGGCACATCCGGATGTATTTAATGTACTGCTACAGGTGCTTGATGATGGACGTATCACAGACTCGAAGGGTAAGACGGTCGATTTCAAGAATACGATTCTGATCATGACATCGAACATTGGTTCCGAGTATCTGCTTGAAGGTATCGATGAGAATGGCGAGATCAAACCGGAGGCATCGGCGCAGGTTATGGCAGGTCTGAAGAATCATTTCCGTCCG
>USFH01000124.1 GCA_900553925.1 uncultured Clostridium sp. | reverse complement strand
AGACCAAAGTTACGATGATGCAGGGTGTTTCTCAGGATCTGCCATTGAGACAGAAAAAGGACATCTGCTTGTATATACCGGTGTGACAGAGCAGGAAGAAAATGGAGTAAAAAACGTATATCAGAACCAATGCCTTGCGATTGGAAACGGAAAAACATATACTAAGCTTGCGCAAAATCCGGTTGTAACAGGAGATATGATGCCGGAACATTTCAGCCGGGAACATTTCCGGGATCCGAAGATCTGGAAAGAGGAAGATGGCTATTATATGGTTGTTGGAAATAAGACGGATGATGGAAAACCGCATGTTGTTTTGTTCCATTCAGAGGACGCAATTAGCTGGGAGTATGTGTCTGTTCTTGCGAAAGACGATACAGGTATGCTTGGAACGATGTGGGAGTGTCCGGATTTCTTCTGCCTGGATGGTGCATATGTATTAATTACATCTCCGCAGAATCTAAGTGCGGATGAAGAATTTCATAATGGAAACAATTCGGTTTATTATATGGGAAGCTATGATAAAAACCAGCATATGTTCCATTATGACGCAGTTTACTCGCTTGATGACGGATTGGATTTTTACGCACCGCAGACGATGCTTGCGGACGATGGAAGAAGAATTATGATTGCATGGATGCAGTCATGGGATTCGAATATCCGTCCCGAAGGTCAGAAATGGTCCGGCATGATGATATTACCGAGGGAACTCAAGGTAAAAGATGGAAAGATTCTGCAAAGCCCGGTGCGTGAAATCGAAAACTATCTTAGAAATGGTGTCAGGTATGAGAAGCAGGAAGTAGAGGGAACATGCAGATTTGATGGTATTAAAGGACGTGTACTTGATATGACCGTGGAGATTGCCGGTGGCGATTTCAGGGAGTTTACAATCTCGGTCGCACAAAATGAACAGTTCCACACAGACTTTTCTATATTGCAGCATAAAAACAGGATAGAAATTGACCGGACATATTCCGGTATGGTACGTGATGTGAATGCAATCCGGAGAGTAAAAGTAAAATCACCTTGTAAAAAATGGAAGCTTCGTATAATCTTAGATAAGTATTCAATGGAAGTTTTTCTGAATGATGGACAACAGGTATTCAGTACAACATTTTATACATCGCTCGAAGCGGATCAGATCAGTTTTGTGTGCGATGGAAAAGCCATTGTAAATCTTGAAAAATATGATATCGTTGTGGCGTAGAGTATGCAAGGAGAAACCGATATGAAAAAGTTTGATGTAACAGCACTTGGAGAATTGTTAGTAGATTTTACAGAAAATGGAATGAGTGCGCAGGGAAATCCTCTGCTTGAAGCAAATCCGGGCGGTGCTCCGTGCAATGTACTTTCCATGTTGCAGAATCTTGGAAAAAAGACTGCATTTATTGGGAAAGTAGGAGCAGACATGTTTGGTACAATGTTGACGCAGGCGGTGAAAGACCAGGGAATCAATATAGATAATCTGGTGACAGATGATACTGTGCATACGACGCTTGCGTTTGTACATACTGGTGTGGATGGTGACCGCGACTTTTCTTTTTACCGTAATCCTGGAGCTGATATGATGCTTAGGGAGGAAGAAATCCAGCAGGAGATTTTTGCTGATACAAAGATTTTTCATTTTGGAACGTTGTCAATGACGGATTTACGGATGGAGCAGGTAACGAAACATGCAGTGAAAAAAGCAAAAGAGCAGGGAGCTGTCATTTCCTTTGATCCGAATTTAAGACCGCCATTATGGAAAAAACTTGGAGACGCAGCTGATAAAATGTGGTATGGAATCAGTCAATGTGACATTCTGAAGATTTCGGATGATGAGATATCTTTCTTAACAGGTACTGCAGATATCGATCAGGGAATTGGGAAAATCATGGAGCAATATTGTCCGGCACTGATTTGTGCAACGATGGGAAAAGATGGAAGCAAGGCATATTACAAAGGAAAAAGTGTATATGCGGAACCGTTTTTGCAGAAGAATACGATTGAAACAACCGGTGCTGGCGATACATTTATGGCATGCGTGCTGAATTACGTATTGGAACATGGAATCGAGGATTTATCGAAGGATGATCTGTATCAGATGCAGAGATTTGCGGCTATGGCGGCATCAATCATCACAACCAGAAAAGGGGCATTGAAGGTAATGCCGACAAAAGATGAGATTATGGATAAGTTATGATATAATGAAGCACGCTGATGCGTGCGCAGGTCATCACGCTATCGCGTGGTGACATATGATATAATGAGCAATGCGACGGCTGTGCTTGCACAAGCCGGCATATTGCGAAAACACACATGGAGCCGACAGGCGACATGATATAAGGAGAGCAGTCTTATGGAAACATGGTATTATGAAGTGGTAAGCATAGATGGAGATTATGCAAATCTCAAACGGACGGATATTGAATCGGATGATCTGAAGCTGGTTGCAAGAGCGTTACTGCCTGAGAATATCGGAGAAGGCTCGAAATTAAAGTATGAATTTCTACAGTATGAGTTGATTGGATGAGAGTAGGAAAGGGATGACAGCATGGAAGAGAGAATAAAAGAAAAACGGGTTGCGGATTCTCTGACAGAACAGTTCCACGAGATTCGTCCGGAACATTTAAATGGTGCAGATGTGATGTTTGGTGGAATACTGATGGGCTGGATTGACGAGGTGGCAGGTCTTACGGCTATGCGTCATTCTGAGGGACATGTACTCACTGCATCGGTAGATAATCTGACTTTTCTGCGTAGTCTTCGCCAGCATGATATTGTCGTATTGATCGGACGCGTAACCTATGTCGGAAATTCATCGATGGAAATCCGTGTGGATTCTTATTTAGAGAAGATAGATGGCATGCGTTATCCGGTGAACCGTGCGTATCTGACATTGGTTGCGTTGGATGAGGATAATAAGCCGCGGCGGGTGCCAAGGTTAAAATTGGAAACGGTTGTGGAAGAAGCGGAATGGGAGGCCGGAAAGAAACGCAGCGAGCTTCGGAAACAGCGAAAGAAGGAAGGCTTTTAGATCTTCACAGCGATTGCAATGTGTTGTTTTGCATTTTCAACAATCATCGGCTGGGAACTTTACGGCGTCCGATGTATTGAGTTACGAGGTCGATGAAGCAGGAAGCCCATTGGCTTAAGACAATGGGTAGTTCACACATATTAGTGAAAGATGAGGTGGCAAAGCAGATGCAGGATACGTTGAATTGGGCAGTGCTTGGTACCGGTGTGATCGCAAATGAGATGGCACAGGCATTGCAGAAGATGGGAAAATCGTTATATGCAGTTGGAAACCGGACACATGAAAAGGCGGTTGCATTCGCTGAAAAATACGGTGTTTCCAAAGTATATGATTCGATTGATGATATGTTTTTGGATGCGGATGTAGATATCATCTATATTACGAGTCCGCATAATACACATTATGCATTTATGAAGCAGGCGCTGATGCATGGAAAGCATCTGCTTGTTGAAAAATCAATTACGCTTAACAGCAGAGAATTGGATGATATGATCGCGCTTGCGAAAGAAAAAAAGCTTGTGCTTGCAGAAGCAATGACAATCTGGCATATGCCAATCTACAAGAAGCTGTGGGATATCGTGCAAAGTGGTGAGCTTGGAAAGGTGCAGATCATCACGATGAATTTCGGAAGCTTCAAGGAATATGATATGTCAAACCGGTTCTTCAATATGGATCTTGCCGGTGGCGCGATGCTTGATATCGGCGTATATGCATTGTCAATCGTCCGGAGTTTTCTGGACGAACAGCCGGATGAGATCGTGAGCCAGTGGAAGCCTTCTCCGACCGGTTCCGATGAGCAGGCAACAATTCTGCTCAAGAATGCCCAGGGGCAGATGGCGACGGTTGCACTTTCGATGCATTCAAAACAGCCAAAGCGTGCGATGATCAGTCTGGAAAAAGGATATATCGAGATCATGGAGTATCCGCGTGCGGATAAGGCAGTCATTGTCGATGCCGAAAGTGGCGCGCAGACGGAGATTACAGCCGGAGATACTGCGGATGCGCTGTATTATGAGATGAAGGACATGGAGCAGGCAGTAAAAAGCGGGGATGCATCCGCGATGCAGCTTGCGTATTCCAAGGATGTGATGGAGATTATGACGAAGCTTCGGAAAGACTGGGGCATGAAATATCCGGGCGAAGTGTGGTAGTGTGATTAAAGGGAAGCAACAAAGGGTAACATAAATCAAAAGATAAGGAGTGAATGAAAATGGCAGAAGTAATTTTAAATAACGATAATTTTAAGGCAGAAGTACTCGATGCAAAGGGGCTCGTACTCGTTGATTTCTGGGCGACATGGTGTGGTCCGTGTAAGATGCTGGCACCAACGGTTTCTGAGATTGCGGACGAATATGAAGGAAAAGTCAAGGTCTGCAAGCTCGATGTGGATCAGGCAATGGATATTGCGATGTCCTATGGCGTGGCAAGCATCCCGACTTTGATTCTGTTCAAAGATGGCGAGATCGTGAAGAAGAGTGTCGGTGTGGTATCCAAGACGGAGATCGAGGCAATGTGGAGCTAGAACAATCCAAATACAGATTTTAAATCTTATTTCCTGTCCTTTGATGATGGTACAAAATAGACAATATATGATCTGTTTTGTACCATTTTTGGAATAAATGTATAATATTTTATCTATAGAAAATCTCATTTTGCACATACTATCGGAAACAAAATCAGATAGGAGATGTGGAAGATGGAACGGACAGCAACACAGTGTATCACCTATGGGTTATACATGTTATCAACGGTGTGGGAGAAAAAAGCAAATGGCTGTATCATTGATACATGTATGCAGATCAGCCACGAGCCGGTACAGATCGCAATCGCGGTTTCCAATCAGAGTTATACATGTGAATTACTCAAAAAGAGCGGGATATTTGCAGTCAGCATCTTAGATGAGACATGCACCTTCGAGACAATCAAGCATTTTGGATATCAGTCTGGAAGAGATGTTGACAAAATGAAAGCACTGGAACTTCCGGTCAATGAACAGGGAATCCCGTATCTCGGATGGCAGAGCGTGGCGATGCTTGGAGCGACGGTGACAGAGAAGATATCTTGTGGTTCTCATACGTTATTTATCGGAACTGTGATCAAATCAAAGATACTGAGTGAGAAAGAACCGCTCACGTATGCGGAGTATCAGAGAAGAGTGAAGATGTACACATGACAAAGGGGAGTGGCTTTACAGCCATTCCCCTTTTGTCAGGTATTGATTTCGTTCCGCACCGACGGAGATAAATTGTATCTCGTGATCAAGCAGTTTTTCAATCGTTTCTATATATCGTTTTGCATTGTCCGGCAGTTCATCATAAGAACGGCAATGCGAGATATCCTGCTGCCAGCCAGGAACGATATCGATGACGGGCAGGAGATTCTCCATATTATCTGTTGGGTCAAAATCCTTAATATGTTTCGTGTGCTGCAGGTATTCTGTGATAATCGGAATTTCCTTCATGGAGCTTAATACATCCAGTTTTGTCAGGGCAATCCGGTCTGCGTTCTGACATTGGAGTCCGTAACGGCTGGCAACGGCATCAAAAGGACCGACACGTCTTGGACGTCCGGTTGCAGCTCCGTATTCATTGCCGGCACGGCGAAGATCATCTTTCCATGATTCGGACATTGCTTTCTCTGCGGTAAATGGACCAGCACCGACACAGGTCGAGTATGCTTTCAGAACACCGACGACATGGGAGAGCGGAGCACCGGGGATTCCGGCACCGATCGGACCATAGGCGGAGATCGTGGATGAGCTGGATGTATATGGGAATATGCCATAGTCAATATCACGCATGGCACCAAGCTGTGCCTCCAAAAGCACCTTTTTATGGTCTGCAAGGGCATTTCTTAAGAATGCGCCGGTATCGCAGATATATGCGGAGAATGTTGCCGCCTGGTTCTCACACCAGGAGAGCAGTGCCGGATAGGACATTGGCTCCTGATGATAACAGCCGGAAAGCTCCATGTTTTTGGCATCCAGCATCATGTGCAGCCGGTTGTGTATATAGCCATCGTTCAGATGAAGCAGATCACCAAGCCGGAGCGTTTTCTTTCTATATTTGTCGCTGTAAGCATAGGCGATACCGCGACGTGTGGAACCGAAGGCGGAACCATCTTTTTCCAGTCGGGCTTCCTCTAGCTCATCCTGTACCCGGTGCCAAGGCATAGAGATTGTGGCACGCTTGGAAAGCTTTAGATTTTCTGGTGTGATAGGAATTCCTTTCCCTCGCAGCGCCTCGATTTCCTTCGTGAGATGCTCTAAGTCAATGACCATTCCATCCCCTAAAACACATGTGACATCCGGATGCAGAATCCCG